>NZ_JAXOJX010000024.1:0-97043 GCF_034427735.1 Azohydromonas lata | reverse complement strand
GATCCAGACCTGCACGATTACCTTAGCGATGAATTGGTCTAACTACCATCTCACCGCTATCACCTGTATTGCGTGAATTCAGTCCAGCTTCACCGCGGAACGTTGAATGCCTTGCCAGTTGTGAGGGCGGATTGGGGATTCCACCATACTCGGCTTAGATGGCGCTGCACTTGCCTGTAGATGTCGATTACAAGCGCTGCATCAATTGGTTTTGGCGTGAAATTAAGCGCCGAGCGTTCCGAATTTCGCTGCTTCCGCAATACATAAATTTCGTCGATACGCGACATTTCGGGCGCGGCGTCATCCATCTTCAAAAACTCCGCGACCACAAAATATAGGCAATAAGGAGTAGCCTTTTTGACCTTGTCTGCTGTGCCGCTGCACTCATCCAGCATGTTTCGCTCGAGATAGCGCTTACATTCAATGGCCACAGCAGGGACTACAATAATGTCATTCTGTGATTGATCCGCACCAGGCACGGTCATAGTCAGCTCAAGACTGGATCCAATGACAAAGTCGTGATCTTTGCGGCGAATTGTGTATGCCGGGCACGAAACGAGGTCGTGAAGAGACCGAGGATTAAATGCCAAGTCAATAAATCCGGATTCCGGACGTCGAAGTAGTTCCAGCTCGAACTCGGCATCCAAATGACAAAAGAGATACTCAAAGAACTCTTCAAGAATGGACGGTTGAAGCACTTCCTGTGCGCTGTTAGGGCGCGCATCAAGGACTGGTTCCACGGCATCCTTGTAAGCATTCAAAAGCGTCACAAGAGCTGCAATTTCTTCGTCAGATCGTCCCGCAATGGCGAGCGATGCTGCACGCCAATTGTCATAGAGCGGCAAAAGTGCACGGAGGTCGCTTGATTTCTCGGCTTTCCGATACAGCTTGCTGCCGTGTACGTAAGTTTGGGGTTCGAGCTTATTCGACACTGATTAATTTTCCAATTTCGAGGCGATCATAGACATGACCCATGGTAAAGCTCGCCCTTCTGACAATTTCCACAACATCGGATTGCAGTTGGGTGAAAACGTCTACCTCAAGTGGCTTCTTCTCTCGTCTGGCTTGGCTGCGAACCTGTTTTCGCAACGTGTAAATCTCGTCGATTGATCCAGACGCATAGTTTTGGTCAAGCGAAAAATCAATTGTTTCCGTTACCAAAATATACTTTGATGCTGGGAACGTTCGCTTGAGTCGTTCGGCCGAATAGTCCAACCCATTTAACTTGTTAATGTCGATGTTGGTCTTGACCTCCATCGCAATTAATGGAACGAGAAATAGCTCTTCGCCATTCTGGCGCACAATTTTTTCGCGCCGCAATCCGATGCACAGATCCTGATTCTTGCGTCGTACGTCCCAGCCACCTCCAGCAGTCCCGGAAAGCGATACCTCGACAATCGAGTCTCGTGTTGAGAACAGCGGTGGAAAACCACGAGCTGTAAGTGCTATGCCGAGCGTTCGATAAATGAATTCTGGCAGGATGCTCGCTGCAAAATCGCTTCGCCAATTGAATCTAGAGAACGTTGCTTCGACTTCTTTCGCAAAGTCTAAGTACGAACCCACCGCTGCAACGGCTGCTCCGAGGTCACCGACAGCGATTCTTTCCGGCACGAGGGCCGCCAAGTACGCGGTGTACTTTCTATCAATTTCCTGACAAAGCGCTTGGTGATCTCTATCCTGGCTCAGACGGCACTTTTGGAGCAGGTTGTTCCGGTGAGACAACAACGCATCTTCGGGCATGAACGGGGGACGCACTAGACTGACTCCTCAATAAGAAAGTCAGCCCCAGTGCTGCGATCATGTTTCGATTGGCACCGAGATAAGAGGGATTGCAGTTCTAGCCCGATAGCTCGACCCAACCTAGGAGGCACTGAATTTCCGATTTGGTTGTACTGACTCAGGAAATCCTCATGTTCACGCCCGTACTTCTTAAGAAATCCGCTGCTCATCTGAGTTCGTTTTCCACAGAAGTAAAAGTTGTCGGGGTAACTCATGAGGCGTGCGGCTTCACGCGCCGTTAGATTCCGCGGTTGGTATGGGTGAACATATGTTGATTGAAAGTTGGCCGTGATACAGAGGGAAGGTATGTCAGCAACCAAACGCTGATTATTTGACTTGTACACAGTGACAGGACCTTCGGGGTGGTCCTTGCCCGTGCGACCCACGTCGTAACCTTTAGAACCTTGTGGAAGAGCAAGAAACCGCTCAACAAGTCGCGGCGTGTGCTTCATCGCAATGTGGTTGGCAACTCCTGGCGACCCTGCGCGCATCGCTCGTTGATATGCGTTCGCAGGACCGCTTCCGTAAGCGACAAACTCGTCTACTCCCTCCGAGGCACGAAGCTCTGGCAAGTCGCTAATCGCCTCCCAGCATGATATGAATGGCTCCGAGTCGAGGCGGTGGTCAGCACTGTGCGTCGGTAGTGGAAATGGCGAGCATGGAAATCCAAACCGAGATCCCACTATAAATATTCTACTTCTCAGTGAAGGCACGCCGTAGTCTGTTGCCTGAAGAACTTTTGAGGCAACTTCATAGCCTAGCCCGCGTAGCGCTGCTTCAAGATATGCCATCACAGGGTTGCCGGGCTTTATGTGGCCCGTGCGAAATCCGCCGACATTTTCTATTAAGACCAAGTTTGGTTCAACGGCCTTCACGGCACGAACAAACTCTTCAACCAAAGTATTTTGGTCTTTGATGTGACCATACTGCCGTTTGCCAGAAACCGAGAACCCTTGACAGGGTGGCCCTCCAGCAACCAAGTCAATCTTTCCTCGAAAACGATCTCGCAACAGTTCGCTTTCGAGAGACCTAATATCTGCCTGAATTACCTCAACTCCTTGGTGATTGCGCCGGTAGGTGTCAGCCGCCCACTGATCAATCTCCACAGCAGCCGTTACGTCAAATCCAGCCTGAGAGAGGCCGAGCGACAGCCCTCCACAACCAGCGAAAAGATCTAGTACTTTAGGCTGCATGTCGTACCTTATTCTGCATACGCTCAAGGGTGTTCCATACGGCTTTGCCTACAGCAGCCCCAAGCTTAGGTGGGACAGCGTTGCCAATCTGCGCGCGCTGATCAAGGAATACATCGTCGATGTAACCCTTTTTCGCTGAAAGCTTCTTGCTCAGCACGGCTCTCTTTCCTTTCACTACAAACCAATCTGGGAACGACTGAATTCGCATCATTTCTCGAACCGTGAAGTTCCGATGCAAATAAGGATGAATAAAGTTTGTATGCGAAGAGGCAACAATTGCATTGCAAGGCTCATCTGGGTTTTGACGACGACTATTTTGATCGTAGACAATTCCAGAAATTTCTCCACTGCTCCCTCGCTTTCGCGGCCTCAAGTGCGCAGGAACGTCAGCTTCTGACTGTCCATGTCCGATTGCCGCGAAGCGCTCAACAATGCGCTGCGTGTGTCGCATTGGCTCATGATTTTCAAGAACAAGCACCTCTTTTTCACGCATCTCGCTCTGATAAGCATTTGTGGGTCTACTGCGATACGGAGACTTTGGGACTGGATCGCCTGCGCAAAGTTGATGCAAATCTGCAATTGCCTCCCACAACGTAATTTGCCGCTGCCCGTTTGCCGCAGCGAAGAGATCGTCTTGCTCGGTCGTCGAGTGAGTCGCTGTTGGCCATTCAAACTCAACGTCAGAAAGATCGTCTCGAATCGCCACGACAAATAAGCGCTCCCGTCTCTGAGGAACACCAAAATCCGCGGCATTGAGAATTTTCCAATGCGCGAGGTATCCGATATCGCGAAAAGCTTGCTCGATTGCCGAAATCGCAGGACGCCCTGAACTCATTTTTGTTCGAAGCAGTCCGGGAACATTCTCAACTAAGCAGATCGACGGGCGAACCACTTTAGCAAAGCGTACGAAATCCTGAAACAGTGAGTTTCTGGGGTCTTTGGGGTCACGTTTGGTGGTATTGGCATGCGAAAAGCCTTGACACGGTGGCCCACCAACAATCACGTCTACCGGGTACTTTACAAGGTTTGCGATTTCGGAATTATCAATCGTTTGAATGTCTCGCATATGGACCGGTATGCTTGGGTGGTTTGCACTGTAAGTTTCCGCCGCCCACTTGTCCTGCTCGACTGCTAATGTTCCTCTGAAACCAATTCGCTCAAAGCCTAGGGATAGCCCACCGGCCCCGGCAAAAAGGTCAATGTAATTGTATTGGTTCACTTCAAGTTCCTGAATGCACTTCGGCTCGAACAACGCGCAGGCGAGTCCAGCAGCAAAGCAAGAGTGCCACGACGTTGGGCCGGTATTTCAAGTGCTAGCCCGCTTCTGCTTTGCCGGGGCGGCTTCCTACTAGGTGTTCGAACTCTTGTCCGAATCGCTAAATTCTTGTGGCTCCGTGAATAAGGCAGCTTGGCGCCTGTCGCGGCAATAAACCTCCGCATTGCGGACAAACCAATCCTTCAAGGTGCTGCCCGACAGAGCAAGCGCGGAATAAAGTTCCCGCTTGAGAGAAGGATCGACCTCAATGACGATTCGACCAGAGTCACCTTTTGCCATGTGTGTTATGTTACATCAGGCATGTGACATGCGCAATCGCACGACGAGGAAGAGCTGATTGGTCCGCCGTGATGGTGTGCTCAAGAGAACTCACCAGCTTTAGGGTCCGTCCAACATCTACTGCTCCACTGTTGACTCGGGATTGAGTAGAGGCGTAGTAATGCCGGTGTTGTCTTGCCTACGCAGGAGGTGCCGCGATGCGCCCCTACCTTCATGTGTGCCAGTGTCCCGAGTGCCTGTCGCAGGCTGACTGCGTATTCCACTGATCGCGGACACCCATTCCAGGCTGATCGCGGACAGCGTTCGGCCTGATCGCGGACACCCCGGGAGGGGTGCCTGAGTGACAGGCGCAATGGTAGTTCAGCTGCCCGCCATCACCGTGGAACGCTGTCCGCCTTCGCGTGGAACGCGGGCGCTGCGCCATGTCGGCAACCGCGGACAGCGTGCCGCAGATGCCGTCAGCCCTGCGGCGGGTCCCGGCGCAGCGACTCGCCCTTGAGCTCGATGATGTGCGCCCCGTGCAGCAGGCGGTCCATGATGGCGTCGGCGATGGTGGGCTCGGCCAGCCACTGGTGCATGGCGTCCGTGGGCAGCTGACTGGTAATGAGGGTGCTGCGGCTGCCGACCCGGTCGTCCAGCAGCTCCAGCAAGTCCTGGCGTTCCAGGGCAGTGATCGGAGCTGTTGTCTCCCGGGCTTTTCCACCTCGTCTTTCCCACGCAGTTTTGTGACGCGGGACGCGCGACTTCCCGCATTGGGCCCCCAGGTGACGCAATGTGGGTGGGCCGGTGGCGTAATGCGGATGGGCAACGAAGACGGCCCGGGGATGCCTGGCCGTGTTGCTTGGTGAGGGAGCCGAACTGGATCAGAACGGCAGGCCGTCGTCCGGGGGCGGCGTGGGATCGAAGGGCAAGCCGGTATCGCGCTGGCGGCGCTGCCAGGGGTAGACGGTCTTTTCGTGCAGATTGGTGCGTTTCGAGGGCAGAAAAGAAAGCGCATCAACGAGTTGGCGAACAGCGCGCTTGGTCGTCGTACAAATTTTCGTAAGTGCTTGCCCGACAATAAGAATTTCGCAGTAACCGCACTAATTTGCACGAAAAGTCTGCCTACCCCGGCATCCAGCTGCAAAGACGCAGGGATGCCAGCCGGCCACCCTATGCCCAGTCCATGGGCCCGATTGCAGAAGGCGCTCGCCGAATAAATGGACCTGCTCGCGGAATTACTGGACTTCAACAGTCCAAGCGATCATCGGGCGTTGCTCAACCTGCGCGGAGATCTGCGTCGTATGGGCTCGGCATGCGGCGCCGCCGCGCCGTGACGTGCGATGAACTCCATGACTGCCGTCACTGCGATGACCAGCTATTCGACCGCCGCTGTATGCCAACCGCATCGGCGAACTGCGTATTTCAGGCCAACGTGGACGGCATTTCAGGATGATCGTGGACGCCGCGTGGCGCGCAGCGCAGCAGCAATGAATCAATTCGCCATTGCTTACGGAGAGAGATTCATCAGGACCGATGTGGACCTATGAATGGGGCCTCACACACAAAATTGGGGACAACCCCCTTTTCGTAAACCCTTGTTCGACAATAGGAGTCTTGCAGCGAGTACACCAATCTGAACAAAAAATCCGTCCACCCTTTATTTCTCAACTAGGAGCGCGTCGTGAGGAAGCTTTTCTTTGAAACCTTATTGAAGTTAAATGCTTTCGAATATCTTTAGCGATTTCCACAGATATACTGCCCCCTTCAAGCAAAACCACCAATTTCTCCTCTATTTGGAATGCATCAAGTTTAGGACCGTCCTCCAAAAATTCTTCAGCTGGCGCCAAAACCCCTAGAGACAGTAGCTCATTATAGATGTTAAGCACACTGTTGGCCGGATCGAGTTTGTGAACCAATCCTAATGCTCTTACTTCGTGCTTGAAGTGCCACCAGTCTGCCACAGCAACTCGATCCAGTTGAAGGGAAGGCTTTTTAATATTTGGAATTTTAGGAAGTCTAAAGTTAATTTTTCTTTCCAATTTTTTCGTGGACTCTGAAGCCTCAATTCTTGCTCTATTTGTCAATTGATCATCGTCGTCAATATATCGAAAATCAATTTTAACATTTGGACGGTTTTCGAGCGCAGTAGCAATCTGTTCGACTCTTGTCTTCAGTTCTGATGCATCACGCCGACGATTTACCACCTCTACAACGAACATTTCCTCTGTTTCGTTGTTTATGGCAACCAAGTCAAAAACCATGAATCTCCCATCAGGAAGTCTGTGACGAGATTCCAGCACAACCTTGCAGCCACGACGCTCATATTCAAGAGCGACCAATTTCATCTGATATAATTCTTTTTCGGCAAGTGTTACCATGCGACCTCCTTGTTATTAAAAATCTCAACCTTTATTGCGGTACCAAATTCACCATTATTTTGCAAATCAATTGCATCAGCGATTGCACGCGCGTGCGGCAAAGAGACTAGTATGCTAGTCAAGCGGCTTTTTATGACGCGTTGCGCCACCACCCTGTCCACTTGCTTATCATTCTTCAGCAAAGAAGGAACCATTCCATCAACTGTATATTTTAAAACATTATCAACATCAGTATATTGTTTCGAGGCCGGAAATAAATAAACTTTCACCATAACCGACGCATCATAAGGCGCGCTTATCTTGTGAGGCATTTTGGCGGCTAACGCGGTGCGCGTCGCTGCATCTACGCCCTTCTTCCACGCCTGTTTTTTTTTGGACTTTCCGTTGACTGAAGCCGGACGCCCAGATATGCAATATTCAATGGGAAGGCACATGATTAAAGTTCATTTTCGAAGGAGTGGTTCAAGTTTATCGCACGATCGCCTATAAGGACAAACGTCGAAAATGTTATTTTGCCTCGTTTCCATCTGGCGGCTTTGATGGTGTAAATATATAGTTTTAGATCGTTCATCGTCCGAGATTTCGTCAAGGAAACACAGCAGTGAAACTGGCAAGCAGCCCTTGGGAAAATCTTCAGTTTGATTCATAAAAAACGACAGCTTCGTACAAATTTAAAATTTCACAAGCTTGTTCTCATGTAGCTGTTTTGAGAACAGAGCCAAGAGGCACGGCAACTGATATTTATAGCTGACCAATAAGCACAATGACGGCCGCCAGCAAGGTTAGTACAACTAGAGTCAATGCGGACCATTTAAGCCTATAAAACCAAGGCTCACCACGTTTAACACGCTGCCATTCCTCTTTGAGAATTACTTGGCTCGAAGCAACCACCGCAGCTTGAAACTGATCAAAATATAACCCTTGAGCTGCCCCAAGTGGCTTCCCAGGCATCAGCAGATCCACAATTGACTCAATGCTTCCAATTAACTCAATATGATCGTCCTCTTTTGGATTCAATCTGAGCCTGATCTTATGCCTCACTTCGCTAAGCTCAGCATGCTTAGGCGCAACAAAATCGGTTATGGCCCCACTCTTTTTCTCTTCGCTTAAATTCCTTGCACCCCAGGACACAAACCGTCTTATTATGTTAGCCGTAGCAAGAAAGCTGGATATATCATTGCGAAGCTCGTTTATCCACTCCTGACGAAATTCCGACGTTTTATTTTCCTTGGATATTATTATTCCAAGAAATGCTATAGAAGCAGTGATACACGCTGCAAAGACCGTGGCGATTGCCGCGTAAATAGGGAGACTTCCGGCGGGTGGCACTTGTTTTATAGCTCCAATGCGTAAAAAAAGATTTTACTAGATGCTTTCATATCTGACCGGGTTCTTCCGTTGCCATGTGGCCGGCTTGCCGTTGCACGGCTGTCCGTCAGCATGTAGCACTAGCACCGCCAAGGAGCGCCCGCCAGCGGCCAGCAACATTGGAGCGCTCGCACGAGCATTGCGCGCATGGGCAGCGATGCGCTAGCAGCGGAGCAGCATCTTCAGCGTCGTGGCCGTGACGTACAAATTTCACCGCGGCGCCCACGCTCGCAACAAGCCGAGTTTTATTCACTCTTCGCGAGTCACTAAAGATGGAAACTGTAGGACTTAATATTGAAGTCCTCGCGAGCACACCCATACCTCGACATAACTTTTCCCCTCTAAGCGTCTTTCTTTTATGAAGTGGGCATACCTAAGATTTAAAGAAGATTCAATCAAGCCTCCGTTTTGATCTCTTTTTTCTTTAATGAAGTGGAAAGTTGCAATTGCCTCTCGTGAGCTTTTAAATTCAATAAATCTCTGTATTTCCCTATATTCTGGAAAGCGTCGTTCGATGGCCGCATTTAGCTCAACTTCAACGAAGGGCGGAGGCGTGTAGTAGCTCATAGGCTCTTGACAATTCAGTGGTATTCTTGATGTGACTTTTCACTTATCCTGCAACAGTATGCGTTCGACTCAGGGCAAACCTATCTCAATCTGCACAGAGGCGATATATTTTCGGCAAACCTCTTTTGAGAGTTTAGCATCTTTTTACAATCGACCGGCTCCGCGTGCATTTTCTCAATGCAATGGCAGTAAGTTCAGCGCAAGGCTTGACATAAAGCCCGTTGAAATATTCGCCGACACACCACGCAGGAGCCAACTTCATTCTGCAAATCGCAAAGTAGAACGGAGTCGTGCAGATATAAAAAGACCAACATATGGCGCAGCGTCAGTATTTGGGTATGGAATCTATTCCGCCGTGCCTCTATCCTGCCGAGCGTCAATAAACCTTTTGCTGCCTGGAGCGTGCGCATACGCATTCCCCGGCCCGTGCTGCTGTAGTCAAACCGGCCAAACATGACTTCGCCCATGTATGCGGCCAGATGCCTGAGTTGACTCGGCGCGCGCAGCCGCAGGTCAGCAAAGGGATGTGTTCCATTTTTTCTCCATTTTTCAGCTTCTGCAGTGAATTAGGAACACAATGCCTTGATGAGCATCGACAGCCACACCCAACGTCTTGTCGCCCTGACCCGGCACAAGGGCGTGGTGCGCACTCATGAGGCGGAGGAAGTCGGCATCCCGCGTGTGGTGCTGAGCCGGCTGGCCGCGCGCGGCGTGCTGGAGCGCGTGGACCGCGGGCTCTACCGGCTCGCCGATGCGCCGCCGCCGCAGGACGAGTCGCTGGTGGCCGTCGCGGCCCGGGTACCCCAGGCGGTGTTTTGTCTGCTCACCGCACTGCAGTTCCATGAACTGACCACGCAACTGCCGCGGCAGGTGTGGATTGCTATGCCGCGCGGCAGCCATGCGCCGCGCATGGGCTACCCACCGCTGCGCATGGTGCAGTTCTCCGGCGATGCCTATGAGCAGGGCGTGGAGGTCCACCCGCGCGACGGCGTTGCGCTGCGCGTCTACGGCGTGGCCAAGACGGTGGCCGATTGCTTCAAGATGCGCCACGTCGTTGGTCTGGACGTGGCGCTGGAGGCGCTGCGCGAAGTGAGGGGACACCGGCGAGCGTCCGCGGACGACATCTGGCAGCACGCCAAGGTCTGCCGCGTGGCCAACGTGATGCGGCCCTACCTGGAGGCCATCGGGTGAGCGGCCAGGATCTCGCCGCCTCGGTACGTGCACGGCTGTTGAACATCGCCAAGGCCGAAGGCTCGGACTTCAACCAGGTGCTGGTGCGCTTTGCCCTGGAGCGGCTGCTCTACCGCGTGGGTGCTTCACCCCATGCCGACCGGTTCTTGCTCAAGGGCGCGCTGCTCTTCACCCTCTGGTACGACATGCCGCACCGGCCCACGCGTGACGCGGACCTGCTGGGCTTTGGGCCAAGCAGCCTGGAGGCCATGCGCGGCGCCTTCCGCGAGATCGCCGCGGTTCACGTTGCCGATGGCATCGTTTTCGAGCCGGACAGCGTGCAGGTGCAGGAAATCCGCAAGGAAGCTGGTTACGGCGGCGTGCGCGTTCTGCTCACGGGTGACCTGGCACGGGCACGCTGCCGTACACAGGTGGACATCGGCTTCGGCGACGCCGTGACGCCGACGCCCATGCCAGCGGTCTACCCGGTGTTGATTGACGGCTTGCCGGCGCCGCGGCTGCGTGTCTATCCGGCCTACACCGTCGTGGCGGAGAAGCTGCACGCGATCGTGCTGCTGGGCATGGCCAACAGCCGCGTCAAGGACTACTTCGACCTCGCGGTGCTGCTACAGCGCGAAGAATTGGACGCCTACACGCTGGGGCACGCCGTCGCGGCCACGTTCGCGCGGCGCAAGACGGCGTTGCCCACGGCCGTGCCGATCGGCTTGAGCGATGAGTTCGCCATCGACGCCTCGCGCCAGACGCTGTGGCGGGCATTCCTGCGCAAGAACGATCTGGAGGCCACGCCGCTGGCGGACACCGTGACGATGTTGCGCGAGCGGCTGTGGCCGGTGCTGCAGCGGGCGCGGACGGCGCAGGGCTGAGCGTTGGAAGACCACGGTGTGGCCCGGCATTGCTTTCCCACCAAGCTGGATGCCCTCAGCCTCCAGGGCCTGTTCACGCCACCAGCAGGAAGGGCTCGCCCAGCGTCAGCATCAGCCGGTTGGCCCAGGAAAAAAAGGCCACAGAGCCAACCAAGTCCAGCAGCTCCAGTTCGCTCAGGCCCATTGCGCGCAGCGTCGCGAGGTGGCTGGCGTTGGCCGCCTGAGGCGTTGCGGCCAACTGGGCCGCCAAGCGAATCTGGGCCTGCCAACGCGGGTTCTGGTGGGCCGCCAGATCAGCGCCCGGGGCCACGGCCAGCAGCGCGTCCACCGCGTTCACGTCGCCCGCCAGATAGGCTGCCTTGCGGGCGTGTACCGAAGCGCAGTAGATACAGCCGTTAACCTTGCTGCTGACGGTGGCCGCCAGCTCGCGCTCTGCGCGTGGCAGTCCGCCATGGCTGTAGAAGATGCCCTTGTCGGTGCGAGTGCGGTGCTCCAGTACCGGCAAGTCGCGCGCCAGCAGCATGAAGTAGTCCGAGCGCAGGTGGCCGGCCTTCTCCAGCTTGGCTGCCTCGCTGCCGGTCAGCGTGGCGTGATCGCGTGGCGCCAGCCAAGGTTCCCAGCCCAGCTCGTCGCGGGTGAAGGCAGTGGGCGCGGGCTTGCCGCTGCCGGTCTGCGGCTGGGTGTGCCAGGTACCGGCACGCACTTCCACCGGCACCGCCATGGTCTGGCCGGCAGTGCCGGCAATCAGGCGCAGGCCGGCCACCAGCCGGCTTTGGAAGCTGGTGTAGGCGACGATCTGCGCCAAGGTCACGATGGCGTCGGCAGACCAGCCTGCGGCTTCCAGTGCACGCAGGCTGGCCTGGCCAGCGCTGACCGGCGCAGTTGCCAAGCGTTGGACATGGACCAGCGCCGCTTGCTGGCGCACATCGTCGGCAGGGGCACCACCGACCGCGGCCAGGCGCTGACCGTAGTGGGCGATCAGTTGCTCATCCGCCTGCGCCTGGCTGGTTGCCAGCGCAAAGGCCAGGCGCTGGGCCAGGCTCAGGCGCTGCAAGTCGCCGCCCTCGAACAGCACGTGGCCGCTGGCCTCGGTGTTCAACAAGAACTCCTCGCGGGTGGCCAGGGCAGCGGCCAGCGCGCTGCCGGGCTGCACGCCGGCGAGTTGGGCGACCAGAGTGTCCTGCGGTTGCAAGACGGGTGATTGAGCAGACGTGCTCATCGGCTGATCTCCGAAGGCGGCGTGCCGTGGCTCAGTGAATGAGTCACCCGACTGGCGGCCCATTCATCGCCTTGTACTTCCAACTCGTCGTAGTCGCGCACGGCCTGGAACTGGCGCTCTCGATCAGCGGCGTACAGCCGGGCGACGATGCCGCGGGCCAGCCGCTCGGCACCGTGGCTGATGCCGGGGATGTCGCCGGTCAGCTTGCCCAGGCTGAGCAGGGCCGCAGCGGTAAACAGGTGCACCCGGCCCAGCGCCGGGCAAGCGCCGGGCGTCTTCTCGCGCAACGCATAGTCAGGTTCCAAGTCAGGAAAGCCGTCAAGCGCGAACCCCGCCGCCAGCGGCGGCTGGCGGTCGCTCCAGAAACGGATGTGCGGCGCCAGGACTGTCAGTTCGGGGCGGGCAGCAAGGTCCAGCGCATAGCCCGTGGCCAGCACCAGGTGGTCGGCGCTGAACGCGCCATGCGGCGTGCGCAGTACCAAGGCCTGATCAGCGGCCACGGTCAGCGCCGTCACCGGGCTGCTGAAGTGCAGGCGGATGGCGGGCTGGCGGGCCACGCGCCGGACGGTGTCCTGGGCGGGCGGAACCTTCTGCGCCTTCAGGAAATCGAGCAGCGGCTGGCGCTGCTCAGGCGTCAGTGCCAGGAAGCCGTGGACATGGCCGGGGTGGGTGTAGGCCTTCCAGTGGTTGATGCGCGAGAAATCAGCATCGCGCACGAAGACGTCCACCTGGGCGGCCCCGGCCTCGGCCGCGGTGGCGGCGGCGTCCAGCGCTGAGTCGCCGCCGCCGATGAGTGCCACGCGCTTGCCTCGCCAGGCGGAAAAGTCGATGTGCTCGCTGGTGTGTTGCCAGCGCGCGCGTGGCAGGCCGTCCACCAGCTCGGGAATGGCCGGGCCGCCCAGCCCGTCCATGCCGGTGGCCAGCACGAGGTGGCGGGCCAGCAGGCGTTGAGGCTGGGCGCCGCGCTGATCTTCGGCCTGCCCTTCAGGCCAGGCCTGGAAGGCGACACCGGGGCTGCCGTCGGGCAGGGTGGTGCCGGTGATGCCTTCGATGCGCGTGCGGTGGGTCACGGGCAATTCCAGCACTGTGCGGTACCAGTTCAAGTAGTCCTGCCACTGTCGCCGAGGTATACGGCCCAGCGCGTCCCAGCCGGCACGGCCGTACTGCGCCTCGTACCAGGCGCGGAAGGTCAGCGAGGGTAAGCCGAGTGCCGGGCCGGCCAGGTGCTTGGGTGAACGCAGCACCTCCATGCGCGCATGGGTCACCCACGGCCCTTCCTGGCCGGCCGGGGCGCGGTCGAAGACGCGCACGCGCGCGACGCCGGCCAGTTGCAGGGCGGCGGCCGCCGCCAGGCCCGCCTGGCCGCCGCCGACGATGGCAACGTCCAGCATCGGGTCGCCGGCCGGCCGGCGCAACCAGTCCTCAGCGGGCAGGTCCAGGCGCTCCAGGTCCTCGCGCAGGCGCAACTGCAGGGCCGCCAGGCCGGTGGCAGTGGTAGTGACAGTGGGAATTTGCGCGGGCTGATGGTCCGGCGGCGAGTGGGTCATGATCAGGCGACGGCGACGTCGGGGATTGAGAGAGAGGGCGCAGCGCGGCCAGGCACGGCATCGATGAGGCTGCGGGTATAGGGGTGTTGCGGCGCCTGCCAGAGCTGCTCCGACGTGCCGGTTTCGGCGATACGGCCGGCTTGCATCACTATCACCCGGTCGGCGATGTAGCGCACCACCGATAGGTCGTGCGAGATGAACAGGTAGGACAGGCCGTAGGCCTGGCGCAGGTCCACAAGCAGGTTCAGCACCTGGGCCTGCACCGAGACGTCGAGCGCCGATACCGGCTCGTCGCAAATGATCAGGGAAGGCCGCAGCACCAGCGCGCGGGCGATGCCTATGCGCTGGCGCTGGCCGCCTGAGAACTCGTGCGGGTAGCGCTGCAGGCTGTCGGCGGGCAGGCCCACCGCGTCCAGCATCTCGCGCGCGGCCCTTTGCCGGCCGGTCCTGTCCAGGTCCAGATGCAGCCGCTGCACGGCGTCCAGGATTTCGCCCACCGTGTGGCGCGGGTTGAGCGATCCGTAGGGGTCCTGGAACACCATCTGCGCCTGGCGACGGAAGGGCTTGAGCTGCTTGTCGGACAGCTCCGTGATGTCCTGACCGGCAAAACTCAAGGCGCCACCGTCCTCGCGCAGCAGGCGCAGCACCAGCTTGCCCAGCGTGGACTTGCCACAGCCCGACTGGCCCACCAGGCCCAGTGTCTCGCCGCGCCACAGGTCGAAGCTGATGCCCCGCACCGCGGCCAGCGGCTCGCCGCCACGGTGGAAGGTCTTGGCCAGATCGCGCACGGCCAGCAGCGGCGCATCGTTGCGGGCAGGTTCGGCCGTTAGGGCCACGCCCGGTCGCAGCGCGGTGTCGCTGAGCGCGAAGTCGTGGCCACCCTCGGCGCGCGGTGTCGTGCGGATCTCGGCCAGGCGTTCGTGCCGGTAGTGCCGTGGCGTGTCCTTACGCAGCGAAGCACCCAGCAAGCCGCGGCTGTACGGATGGGCCGGGTGGCTGAAGAGTTGCCCGGTGGAGGCCTGTTCCAGCACATGGCCGTCGTGCATCACCAGCACCCGGTCGGCTTGCTCGGCCACGACGCCCAGGTCGTGGGTGATGAGCAGCAGGCTCATGTCCAGGTCGCGGCGCAGTTCGCCCAGCAGGGCCAGGATTTGCGCCTGGGTGGTCACATCCAGCGCGGTGGTGGGCTCATCGGCGATCAACAGCCGCGGATTGCAGGCGATCGCCATCGCGATCATCACCCGTTGGCGCTGGCCGCCGGAGAGCTGGTGCGGGTACTCGTCAAGCAACTGCACGGCGCGTGGCAGGTGCACACGGTCGAGGAGCTCGGCAGCACGCTGGCGGGCCTGGTGGCCGTCCAGCGCGGTGTGCTGGCGCAGCACCTCGGTGATCTGCTCGGCGATACGCAGCACCGGATTCAGACTGGTCAGCGGCTCCTGAAAAATCATGCCGATCTGCGAGCCCTGCAGCATGCGGCGCTGGCGAGGGGCCAACGTCAGCAGGTTGCGGCCTTCGAAGGTGACTCGCCCCTCAGCGCGGCCGTTGTCGGGCAACAGCCCGGCAATCGCCAGCGCGGTGGTGGACTTGCCACAGCCGGATTCGCCGACCAGGGCCACGCATTCGCCCGCAGCCACTGAGAAGCCGATGCCGTGGACCAGCGCCTGGCTGTCGTAGCGAACCACCAGGTCTTCGACGCCGAGCACGGGCGCCCGGGTGGTGACGATGCTCACTGGTCCACCCTCCGCCGCAGCCGCGGGTTCAGCGCGTCGTTCAGGCCGTCGCCCAACAGGTTGAAGGCGAAGACGACGGTGGCAATCGCAGCGCCGGGCAGCGCGGTCAGGAACCAGGCCGAGCCGATGTGCTCGCGGTTGCCCCCGATCATCGCGCCCCAGCTGGCGACGTTGGGGTCGCTCATGCCCAGGAAGGACAGACCTGACTCCATCAGGATGGCGCTGGCGATCAGGATGGAAGTGGTGACGATCAGCGGCGGCAGTGCGTTGGGCAGCACCTCGTGGAGGATGATGTGTCCATCACCAAAACCTGCGGCGCGGGCGGCCAGCACGAAGTCGCTGTCGCGCAGGCGTCGGAACTCGGCGCGCACCAGGCGGGCGATCTCAGGCCAGGCGGCGATGCCGATGGCCAGTTGGATAACGCCCAAGGTGGGGGTATGGATAGCCACCAGCACGATGACCAGCAGGAAGCCGGGCACGGTCTGGAACAGCTCGGTCATACGCACCAGCGCGTTGTCGATGTAACCGCCGAAGTAGCCCGCCAACGCACCGACGGCCACGCCGATGCTCAGGCTGACCGCCGCAGCTGTCAGGCCGATCATCAGCGAGGCCCGGGTGCCGTGCACCAGGCCGGCCAGCACGTCGCGGCCCAGCGAATCGGTGCCCAGCGGGTGTGCGGGATCTGCCCCTGGCCATTGCAGCGGCACGCCGGCCATGTCCAGCGGATCACCTGGCGAGATCACCCCGGCCAGCGCGGCGATGCCTGCCACGACCAACAGGATGGCGATGCCAAGGGCGGCCAGCGGATCGCGCAACAGGGCCCGCAGCGCGCGGGCTCCCGGTGAGTGGCCGCGGATGCGTGTGGGACAAGGAGTCAACACAGTAACGGTCAAGGCAAAGGCTCCGTGGTTGAGAGCTCAACGTGACTGGATTCGAGGATCCAGCCACAACTGCAGCAGGTCGGTCAGCACGTTGACCACCACCACCATCAGCGAGGACAGCAGCAGGATGCCCAGCAACAGGTTGAAGTCGCGGGTCATCACGGCCTCCAACGTCAGGCGGCCCAATCCAGGCCAGCCGAACACGGTCTCGGTGACGGCCGCACCGCCGAAAAGCGCGGCGAAGTGCAGCCCGGCCAGCGTGGTGATGGGCATCAGCGCGTTGCGCAGCACATGGCGCAGCGCCACCCGCAGCGGCGACAGGCCCTTGGCCCGCGCGGTGCGCACGTAGTCCTGCTGCTGCACCTCCAGCATTGCCGCGCGCGTCAGCCGCCCGTAGACGGCGATGAAGAAGGTGGACAAGGTGACGATGGGCAGCACGGCGTAGCGCAGGCGGTCCAGCAGCCAGTCGCTGCCGGTCAGTACGACGTTGATGCTGTGGTGTCCGTTGGCCGGCAGCCAGCCCAACTTCACCGAAAACAGCAGGATCAGCATCAGGCCGATCCAGAAGCCCGGCGTGGAGTACAGCAGCAGGTTCAGCACCGACAGCAGCCGGTCGGGCAGCCGGCCCGCCCAACTGGCCATCACCGCACCGATCAGCACGCCTACCGTGATGGCCAGTGATAGGCCCCCGGCCGCCAGCAGCAGCGTATTGGGCAGCCGCTCCAGGATCAGCTCGGTGACAGGCACGTTGTAGCGCGGCGAGGTGCCCAGGTCCAGGTGCGCCAGCTGCTGCAGGTGGATCAGCAACCGCTGCGTGGCCGTGCCCACCAGGCCAAAGTGCTCGCGCAACGCCGCCATGCTCTGTTGCGTGGCGCCACCGGACTCTCCGGCCATCACGTCCACCACATCGCCCGGCACCATCTGCAGCAGCACGAAGTTGAGGGTCAGGATGCCGACGACCGTAGGCAGCGCCTGGAGCAGCGTGCGTCTAAGGGCTGGCAGGAAGCGGCCGGGTGGTGGTGCCGCGGGAGGCGCCTGGAGATCGCCGTTATCGGTTTCAGCAAGGGACATGGCGACACAGCCTCAGGCGGGCGTGACCGTCACGTCGGCCAGGTTGCCGCGCAGGCCCGAGGCCGTGCGGTTGAAGCCGTCCACCCGCTTATTGTAGACCGTGACGTTCTGCACCTGCACGAGCGCGATGCTGGGAACGTCCTTGATGACGATGGCCTGGAAGCGCTTGAAGAACTCGGCGCGCTTGGCCGGGTCGGGCTCGCTGGCGGCGGCTTCCAGCAATTGGTCTACTTCAGGATTTTGATACTTGTTGGCGTTGGACCAGGGCACCTGGCGGTTGAAGCTCTTGGACCAGAAGATGCGCTGCAGGCCCACCGTGGGGTCGAACATCGTGCTCACGCCACTGACGGTGAAGTCGAACTCCCGGTCGGTGTAGACGCTGCGGATGTAGCTGCCCGGGTCCTGCTCGCGCACCGTCACGTTGATGCCTGCGCGTGCCAGCGCGGAGCGGATGTAGTGCGCCGTACGCTTGTAGCCCTCGTTGAAAGGGTTGGCGTGCAAGGTCACCTCGAAGCGGTGGCCGCTGCCGTTGCGCCGGTAACCTGCGGCGTCCAGCAGCTTGTTGGCCTTGTCGATGTCGTAGGGGTACGGGTCTTTCGCGTCAAGGTGCAGGCGTGGAAAGCTGGTCTTGGACACCGGCGAGATGGTGACCGAGGCATAGCCGTAGAAGGCGATGTTCTTGACCTGCTCTCGGCTGATGGCATGGGCGATGGCCTGGCGGACCTCGGCCTTCTGGAACACCTCGCGCTCGAGGTTGAACTCCAGCATGGCGATGTTGGCGTTGTCCTCATAGCCCGCGGTGCTGGTGCCCAGGAATGGGTACTGGCCCAGGTTGGACACCTCCGACAGCGGGATGGGGCTGGAGTCGCCAATGTCGAAGGTTTTGTTCTGAAAGCCGTTCAAGCGCGCGGCGATGTCGGGGACGATGCGGAATACCAGCGTGTCGACCTGCGGCTTGCCCTTTTGCCAGTAGTCGGCGTTGCGCTCGTAGACGATGTGGCTGCCGCGCTCCCATTGCTTGAAGCGGAAAGGGCCGGTGCCGATGGGTGTGGCGTTCAGGGGGTTCTGCACCGCGCCGTCGGCGTGGTATCGGTGAGAGGGCAGGATGGGCGTCTCACCGGCGGACAGCGCCAGCAGCAGGTAGGGCGCGGGCTTGGCCAACTTCAGGCGCAGCGTGTTGGCGTCCAGCGCATCGGCGGCGGTCAGCTGCGAGAACGTGGCGCTGCCACGCGGGTGGTAGCGCTTGGCCAGCAGGATGGAAAAGGCTGCATCGGCAGCGACGAAGGGCTTGCCGTCGTGCCATTTCACGCCCTTGCGCAGCGTGAAGGTGTATTCCAATCCATCGGGACTGACCTTCCAGACGGTGGCCAGCTGAGGCCGCGGCGTCAGGTCGTGGTCGTACTCCAGCAGGCCTTCCAGCACCTTGGAGCTGACGGTGACGGTGGTGCCGGCGGTGTTGGAGAAGCAAACGAGTGTGGGCGGCTCGGGGTTGAGGACTGCGGTGAGCGTGCCCTTGGCTGAACCGTCGCTGGCAGCGACGGTAGCGTGCGCATCGGTAAGAGCCCAGGCAGGCACACCGGCCATCAGGGTGGCATGAGAGGCCTGCTGAAGGAAGCGGCGGCGGGAAGTCCTGGTCATGGCAAAAGACAACGGCAAGTGGAAAAAGTCGGTGGCGGGGACGGAGGTAAAGACAACCCAGTCCGACCCGGCTATGTGAAAGTGCGCCGATTGCATAACGTCCCGCGCCATCGACCAAGCGATCATTCCACCTTAACTCATGCGGTTTCAATATTTGTACGGGCGTGGATGCCTTGGCAACGGCATGGTGCTCTCGCGCGGGCAGCGAATGTCGCAATGCGCCGCGGACATGTGCTCATCCGGAAATCGTCGTTCGCATGGGGCAGGCCGGTCTGGAAGATGGCGGCCAACGCAACTACAAGAGTCATCGACATGCGACGCTCCCACTTCCTTTCCTTGATCGCGCTGGCCCTGTCCGGCTGGGGCACGGTACCCGTGTTGGCGCAGGATGGCGCGGTACGCGTGGCCTACCAGACGGTGGTGGAGCCGGCCAAGGTGGCGCAGGCGGACGGGCTGTACGAGAAGGCCACGGGCAAGCGCATCGACTGGCGCAAGTTCGAAAGCGGTGCAGAGGTCATCACCGCCGTGGCCTCGGGCGACGTGCAAGTCGGCTACGTCGGCTCCAGCCCGCTGGCCGCCGCCGCCAGCCGCGAACTGCCCATCGAGACCTTCTTCATAGCCGCTGAGATAGGCAGCGCCGAAGCCCTGGTGGTGCGCAACGGCAGCGGCATTGCCAAGGCACAGGATTTGGCCGGCAAGCGCGTAGCGGTGCCCTTCGTCTCCACGACCCACTACAGTCTGCTGGCCGCGCTCAAGCATTGGGGTGTGGACGCCAAGCAGGTCAACATCATCAACCTGCGGCCCACCGAGATCGCTGCCGCATGGCAGCGCGGCGATATCGATGCGGCCTACGTCTGGGACCCCGCGCTGGGCCAGATCAAAGCCGGCGGCAAGGTGCTCACCAGTTCCGTCGAGGTGGCGCGCTGGGGCGCGCCAACCTTCGACGCATGGATAGTGCGCAAGGACTTCGCGCAGAAGAACCCGGACTTCGTCACCGCCTTCGCCCGCATCACCGGCGAAGCCTATGCGGGCTACCGCAAGGATCCCAACGCCTTCACCGCCAGGACCGAGAACCTAGACAAGATCGCCCGCGTCACCGGTGCGAAAAAGGAGGACGTGCCCGCGCTCCTGGCCGGCAGCGGCTTTCCGACGCTGGCAGAGCAGGCCCGGCTGTTGAACGCACCCACCGTGCAGGCCGTGTCCGACACGGCGGCCTTCCTCAAGGCCCAGGGCAAGGTGGACGCCGTGCTGGCCGACTACAAAGCCTACGTGACTGCGCGCTACGTGGTGGATGCAGCCAAGGGCGCAGTGGTGGCGACCAAGGCGCCTTGAGGCGGGGCAAACGGCCGTGACGGCGCCTTTCATTTCCCCAATGCTGGAGTTGGATCAGGTCAGCGTGGGCTACGCCGCAGAGGCAGGCACGGCGCCGGTACTCGACGGCATCTCGCTGCAGGTGCCCGCGGGCAGCCTGACGGTGCTGCTGGGTCCATCGGGCTGCGGAAAGTCCAGTTTGCTCAACCTGATTGCCGGCTTCGTGCCGGTGCATTCAGGCCACGCCAGGGTGGCGGGGCGGCCCATCAAGGGCCCCGGTGCCGATCGAGGCGTCGTGTTCCAGGACGACGCGCTGCTGCCCTGGCTGGATGTGCTGGACAACGTGGCGCTGCCGCTGCGTCTCAAGGGGGTGCCGCGCGCGCAGCGCGAGGAACGCGCGCGTCTGCACCTGGCCCTGGTTGGCTTGCAGGGGCAGGAGCGGCGTGCCATTTGGGAACTCTCCGGCGGCATGCGCCAGCGCGTGGGCATTGCGCGGGCGTTGGCCGCCGATCCCCAGGTGCTGCTCATGGACGAGCCTTTTGGTGCGTTGGATGCGCTCACGCGCGAGCGCATGCAGTTGCTGCTTCTCAAGGTCTGGCATGCCACGGGCAAGACCATCGTGCTGGTCACGCACGGCGTGGAGGAGGCCGTCTTCCTGTCCACCGACCTCGTGCTGCTGTCGCGCCGGCCGGCGCGCATCACGCGGCGCTACGCACTGGACTTCGGCCGCCGCCAGGTTGCCGGGGTGCCGGCACGGGCCATCAAGTCCTTGCCTGAGTTCGTGGCGACCCGCGAGCAGGTGCTGGCCGACATCTACGCTCAGGAACCTGAACAACTGGAGGACGCAGCATGAACGCTGTACCCGTCGTCTCACAAGCACGCGCCGCCGCTGGCTACCCGGTCGTGCCCGCGCCGGAAGACGACATCGCTGCCACGCCGGCCGCCCTGGGGGCCTGGACAACCGCAGCGCCCGCCCCAGGCTCCTGGCGCCGCCTGTGGAACCGTCCCGGCGTGCCGGGGCTCGTGGCGGTGCTGGGCGTGCTGGGCCTGTGGTGGGGCGTTACGGCGACGGGCTTGATCGCGCCGCTGTTCCTGCCGCCGCCCGCGGCGGTCGGCGCCAAGTTCGTGCAAGTGGCAAGCCGCGGCTTCATGGATGCCACGCTGCTGGAGCATGCCGGCGCCAGCCTCGACCGGGTAGCGCTGGCCCTGCTGCTGGCGCTGGCCACCGCCATTCCCCTGGGCCTGTGGATCGGACTGTCGCGCAGCGCGCGCGGGCTGTTGGACCCGCTCATCGAGTTCTATCGCCCGGTGCCGCCGCTGGCCTACCTGCCGCTGATCGTGATCTGGTTCGGCATCGGCGAGCTTTCCAAGGTACTGCTCATCGCCCTGGCCATCTTCGCGCCGGTCGTGATCGCCACCAGCACCGGCGTGCGCACGGTGGACGAAACCCGGCTGCGCGCGGCGCGCGCGTTCGGCGCCACGCCGCGGCAGTTGCTGCGCCATGTGGTGTTGCCTGGCGCGCTGCCGCACATCCTCACCGGCGTGCGCGTGGGACTGGGCGTGGGTTGGTCCACGCTGGTGGCGGCAGAGCTCGTGGCGGCCACGCGCGGGCTGGGCTTCATGGTCCAGTCGGCGGCACAGTTCCTGAGCACCGACATCGTCGTGCTGGGCATCTTCGCCATCGCGCTGATCGCATTCGCGCTGGAGTTGGCCCTGCGTGCGCTGCAGCGCCGCCTTGTGCCTTGGGAAGGCAAGGCGTGAGGCAACCATGTCCCGGTCGCGCAGTCGCGCAGTCGCGCAGTCGCACTCAGCTTTCCGCTTCGGCCAGCGCCCGCTGCACCGCGGGCCGCCGGGCCATGCGTTCGTGATGCGCCTGCAGTGACGGAAACCGGGCCATGTCCACGCCGTCTCCATCCATCCAGCCGGTAAGGGTGAACAGGTAGGCGTCAGCCACGCTGTAGCGTTCGCCCAGCACCCAGGGGCCCGCGCCCAGCTGGATCTCCAGCAGGCTTGCGCAGGCCGTCATGGTCTGCGGCACCTTGAGGCGCATGGCCTCGATGGCCGCCGCGTCGTCGGCCCAGCGCGCGCCGCGTCGCTTGTGGGCATGGGCCACGTGCACGGTAGAGGCCAGGTAGCTGGTGAACTCCTGCAAGCGTGCGAAGGCGAAGGCGTTGTCCAGCGGCGCCAGGCCGGCTTCGGGAAAGCGCTGCGCGATGAACGCGAGCAGTGCCGGCGTTTCGGTGAGCACGCCCTGCGGCGTGCGCAGCGCCGGGACGCGCCCCTTGGGATTGATCGCGAGGTAGTCGGCGCTTTGCTGCTGCTGTGCTCCCAAGTCCAGCTTCACCAGCTCGAAAGTGGCGCCCGCCTCGTGCAGCGCGATATGGGTAGCCAGCGCGCACGTGCCCGCAGCGGTATAGAAGGTCCATCGTTCCATACGAGACTCTTGCTCCGATCAATATTGAAAAGGTGAGAAGTCGAGGCTGGTTTCACTCAGCGTGGACCTTGCCAGAGCGCCTTTGCGTACAGGCCCTCGTTGAAGTCGGCCGCGACCTCAACGCCGATGCGCCGTGCATGCCAGTCCAGATCGGCGATGAGCAGATCCCGGCCGAGATGATGCACGACGTTCGGAATGTCACGCCGCATGCTGGGCACGTCGCCCAACGGCACGCCGCGACTGACGAAACCCGCCGGGCTGTGCACGTGTATCAGGCCCAGCCATACGGCGGAGTGCAAAGGCGTAGGCGCAGCCGTTCTGGCCACCACCCACCAGCACCACGTTGTGGTCGATGCCCTCGCGCCGCGGTAACCCAGTCCTCAGGCAGCGGGCCGAGCAGGCGCAGTGCTTCGCGGGCGCCGTGGTCGGGATCGCCTGCGGCGTGGGCGGTGGGCGTCATGCCGCGTTCTTCCAGTCCACGGCACGGGCGGCGTGCTCGAGGCCTTGTGCCAGGTCGGCGATGAGGTCCTGCGGGTCTTCCAGGCCGACGTGCAGGCGCACCACAGGTCCGGCAGGCGCCTGTGTGCGCCAGTAGCCGTGGTCGCGCAGCCGCTCCGGCGGCGCCAGCAGCGCCAGGCTCTCATAACCTCCCCAGGATGCGCCGATGGCGAAGTGCCTCAGTGCATCGACGAAGGCCCGCGCGGCGCGGTCGTCGCTGTCCTTAAAGGCAAACGACACCAGCCCGCTGGCGCCGCTGAAGTCACGCCGCCACAACGCATGTCCCGCATCTTCAGGCAATGCCGGATAATACACGCGGGCGACGGTGGCCTGCTGCTGCAGCCAGCGGGCCACCTCGGTGGCATGGCGCTGGTGCTGCGCCAACCGCACAGGCAGGGTGCGCAGCCCGCGCAGTGCCAGGTAGGCATCGTCGGCACTGATGCTCAGTCCCAACGCCTCGTGCGCCGTAGCCAGTTTCGCGGCCAAGGCGGGGCTGTCCACCACGACGATGCCCTGCATCACGTCGGAGTGGCCCGCGATGTACTTGGTGGAGGCCTGGATGGAGATGTTTGCCCCGAGCGAAAGGGGCTTGTGGAACCAGCCACCGCTCCAGGTGTTGTCCATGGCCAGCGGTACGCCGCGGTCTCTTGCGATGGCGGCAAGCGCGGGCAGGTCCAGCACCTCGAACAGCAGCGAGCTGGGGGACTCCAGGTACACCAGCCGGGTCTTTGGGCGGATCAGCGCAGCCAGGTCTTCGTGTGCGGGGGAGAAGTACTCCAGCTCTATGCCCAGGCGCTGCAGCAGCGTCTGGTCGACCCTGCGCACCGGGGCGTACACGCTGTCGGCCACCAGCGCATGGTCGCCGGGCGACAGCAGCGCCAGCAGCACAAGGCTGATGGCGCCCAGCCCGGAAGGCGCTAGGAAAGCCCGGTGGCCGCCTTCGAGATCGGTGACTGCATCCTCTAGCGCCCGGTGCGTGTCGAGCCCATGTCGGCCGTAGGTGGCCACGCGCTCGCCGGCACTGCGCTGCCGGTGGAGGTCTTCATGGGCAGCCACGCTCCCGAACCGCACCGTGCTCGTGCGGACCACGGGCACGTTCACCGGGCCGCTGCCATCGCGCAGCGGGGGCGTGCCGGCATGCAACAGCCGCGTGGCCGGACCTGCAGGACCTCGCGTCATGCCACGTCCTTGCTGGGTTCGAACTGCGTGGCGTTGTAGTTCACCACCTCGCCGCTTTCCAGGCGCACGCCGATGCGGCCGGTGTGCTGCTCCAGCGGCTTGCCATAGAGGTGGAAGTGCAGCGTGGGCTGGTCGCCGACCACGTGGATGCTGTGCAGGTCCTGCGCCAGGAACTCGATGGACGTACCCGGCTGCACGGTCGCCTCGCGTACCAGCTCCAGCCGGGCGTGGGTCGGGTCGCTGCCATCGTCGGTGCGGCGGTAGACGCGGTTCTCCTCGCGTCCTTCCACGGCCACGATCACCGCCCAGCTGTCGTGGTTATGGGGCAAGGTCGTCTTGCCGGGGTTGATGGAGTTCAGGTAGAGCGCCAGCCCTTGCGACCCGTCTTGTGGGTTGAGGCGATAGCGCGTGGAGGCGCCCACACCTTCGCTGGCGGCAGGCGGCGGAAAGTCGGCACGCGGGAAGAGGTCCTTGCGCTCGGCCAGGCGGGCCAGTTCGGCGGCAATGGCCGCCAGCCCCGCGCGGTCGGGCTCGCCCGCGGCCAGCGCACGGATGCGGGCCAGCGTGTCGTCGACGGCCTGGCGGCGCACGGTACTCAGGGTCGGGGTGGCAGTGGTCATGGAAGGTCCTTGCAAAGGTGGGGTCAGAAGGAGGAGGCCGGGACGCGTAGCGCGGCAGCAGCGGTGCCCAGGGTGCGCTGCAGGAAGCTGCGCGTGCGCTCGTGCCGTGGCCGGTTGAACAGCTCGGCCGGCGGGCCGTGCTCTACGATGCGGCCGGCCTCGGTGAAGTACACGTGGTCGCTCACCTCCTCGGCAAAGCGCATCTCGTGCGTGACCAGGACGCACGTCATGCCTTCGCGCACGAGTTCGCGGATCACGGTGAGCACGTCACCGACGGTTTCCGGGTCCAGGGCGGAGGTCACCTCGTCGAACAGGATCAATTGCGGCCGCATGGCCAGCGCCCGGGCGATGGCCACGCGCTGCTGCTGGCCGCCGGAGAGCTCACCGGGATAGGCATCGGCCCGGTGCGCGAGCTTGACCTTCTCGAGCAAGCTGCGCGCGTCCTGCTCGGCTTCGGTCTTTGAACGGCCGGCCACGCGGGTGGGCGCGATCACCAGGTTCTGCAGCACCGTCAAGTGCGGGAAGAGGTTGTACTGCTGGAACACGAAGCCCACGCGCCGGCGCAGCGCGATGAGTTCGACCTCGCCGCGCAGCGTGTGCACCGCCGTGTCGCCCACGCGGATGTCACCACGTTGTGGCCGCAGCAGCCCTGTGATGCAGCGCAGGATGGTGGACTTGCCCGACCCCGAGGGGCCAATGATGCTCACCGCCTGACCACGGTGGACTTCGACGTCGATGCCCCGCAGGACGTCGGTAGCGCCAAAGGCCAGGTGCACGTCGCGCAACTGCACCAGCGGCGCAGTGGACACCACCACAGGTTTTGACGTTTTGATGAAGGACTCAGTGGCGTTCATGGCGGCGCTCCAGGGCGCGGGTAGTGCGGGCAATGGGATAGCAGTAGGCGAAGAACACCGCCAGAAGCGTGCCGTACACCAGGATGGTGAAGTCGGTGCGGGCGACGGTGTTGCTGGCGATCTGGGCCGCATCGACCACGTCGTGCGTGCCCACCAGCGAGGCCAGTGACGTGCTCATCGTGATGCTGGCGTACAGGTTCATCCAGGGCGGCAGCATGCGCCGCACGCACTGCGGCAGCACGATCAGGCGGTAGATCTGGCTTCGGCGCAGGGCCAGTGACTGCGCCGCTTCCCATTGCGCACTTGGAATGGACTGGATGGCGCCGCGGAAGATCTCGGCGACGTGCGCGCTGGCCGGCAGCGCCAGGCCCAGCACCACCTTGAGCCAGTCGGGGAAGGGCACCGCCACGCCGCCCACGCGCAGCTCGAACGGGAAAACGTAGGTGGTGAAATAAATCAGCACCAGCAGCGGCGCGTTGCGAAACACCTGCACGTAGCCTCGCACCAGCGCACGCACCGGTGCCAACGGCGACAGCGCCAGCGCGCCCAGTACCAGCCCGGCCACGGTGCCCAGCGCCATGGCCAGCACGCTGATACCGATGTTGGCCAGCATGCCCCGGCCCAGCGTCGGCGCCCAGTGCGCCAGGTGCAGCAGCGCCTGCGGGGTAGTGCCGGTGAGCTGCCAGTACGCCACCAGCAGTGCCAAGGCCACCGCGCAAACCTGCCAGGGGCGGACCTGGTGTGGATGGGCCACAGGGCGCGCGGTACGCGCAGCGGCGGCCGGGACGATGAAGTCATTGGCCATAGCCGGGCATCCTCAAGTGCGCTTCCAGGCGGCGCCCCAGGACGCTCACGCCCCAGGTCAGCAGGCCGAACCAGAGCAGGATCAGCAGCAGCAGCTCCAGCACGTTGTCGCGCTGGCTCCAGATCATGATGGACTCGTAGGTCACGTCGCCCACGGCAATGGCAGAGGCCACCGCGGTCATCTTCACCAGGTCCACCAGGTTGTTCACCAGCGATGGCAACGCAAAGCGCAACGCCAGCGGCAGCTCCACCTGCAGCAGCAACTGTCGGCGCGAGAAGCCCAGCGAGCGCGCCGCCTCCAGCGTCGTGCGCGGCACCGCCTCGATGCCGGCTCGCAGCGCCTCCGCATGGAACACGCCCTTGTGCAGCGACACTACCACCACCACCCAGACGAACGGTGTGAGCGGGTTGGTCTGCCCATGCAACTGGAACCGCTGCGTGATCAGCATGTTGACGACCAGGAAGGCGCAGTACAGCTGTACCAGGGTTGGCGTATTGCGGGTCACTTCCACGAGCGCGCGGGCAGGCCGCTCCAGCCAGGGGCGGCCGGACGTGAGCAGCGCGGCCAGCACCACGCCGGCCAGCAGGCTGCACGGCACCGTCAGCAGGCACAACTGCAGCGTCACGCCCATGCCACGGATGAAGGCGCCTCGCTCGCCAGGGTTGAGCACGAACGCATAGTTCAACCCCAGGCCCTGCAGCGTCTGCACCACCTCGGCAAGCCACTCGCCGCTCATGGCGTGGCCTCGAGGAGGTCCGGTGCACGCTCCGGCAGGCGCAGCGCCGCCACCGCCCTGGCGATGCGGCGCACGGCTTCTTCAAGCCGGGCCTCGCTGGCCGCGGCGGAGAGCCGGAAGTAGGGCGATAGGCCGTAGGCACCGCCGGCCACCACGGCCACGCCCTCGGCTTCCAGCAGCCAATCCACCACGTCAGTGTCGGTGGCAATGACGCGCCCATCCGGGCGCATGCGGCCGATCAAGGCGGCGCAATGCACATAGGCGAAGAACGACCCCTGCAAGGGCAGTACCGACAGGCCGTCGATGGCATTGATGGCTTGCGTCACCAGCGCTGCGCGGCGCGCATACGCCGCGCGGGCCTGCGTGACGAAGGACTGGTCCGGCGCCTCCAGTGCCGCGGCAACGGCAGCCTGCGCAATCGAATTGCTGCCGGAGGACACTTGCGACTGGATGGCCGTCATGGCCTCGACCAGGGCAGCCGGACCCGCGCCCCAGCCGATGCGCCAGCCGGTCATCGCATAGGTCTTGGAAGCGCCGTTGACCAGCAGCGTGCGCTCACGCAGGTCAGGCGCCACGTGCAGCCAGTGCAGCGGCGCCTCGGCCGTGAACCAGATGTGTTCGTACAGCTCGTCCAGCAGTATCCAGACGTGCGGATGGCGGCGCAGCACGGCCGCAAGCGCTGCCAGCTCCACCGGGCCGTACAGCGCGCCGGTCGGGTTGCTCGGCGTGTTGAGCACCAGCCAGCGGGTACGCGGCGTGATCGCGCTCTCCAGCGCCTGCGCGCTGAGCTTGAAGCCGTCGTCCTTGCCGCAGGGCACGATGACGGGGACGCCGTCGTTGACCTTGACCATGTCCGGGAACGACGGCCAGTAAGGTGCGGGCAGCACCACCTCGTCGCCCGCGTCCAGCGTGGCGGCGAAGGCCGTGAAAATCACCTGCTTGCCGCCGTTGGAAACGATGATCTCCTGCGGGACGTAGCCTAGCCCCTGCTCGCGCTCGTACTTGCGCACCACGGCCTGACGCAGTGCGGCCGTGCCCTGGGTGCTGGTGTACTTGGTCTCGCCACGCTGCAGTGCAGCCACGGCTGCCTGCTTGATGGTTTCGGGCGTATCGAAGTCCGGCTCGCCGGCGTTGAGCGCGATCACATCGCGGCCCTGCGCGGCGAGCGCGGCAGCGCGGGCACCAGCCGCGGCGTTGGGCGACAGCGTCACCCGCTGCGCGCGCTGCGACAACTTGAGCCCTGGGGAGGCCGATGCTTGCGTCATGGGAGAGCGCTCCTTACGGCTTGCGGGCATCTGCATGGACTGCGAAGTCGAAGGGCGCACGGTCGAACTGGCCCCGTTGCGCGCGCTGGTTGCGGGAGGTGATGTATTCATCGGGCACGCCGTGCTTGCGTGCCGTGGACAGCAGGAAGCCCATGCGGTGCCAGTCCTGCACCGCCTTGTCGACAAAGGCCTGCGTGTCAGCCTCGCCACGGCGCATCCACACCACGGTGGGTGACGGGATCAGCTGGTCCTCGGTGGCCAGCGTGTACGCTTTCCACTCGGCCGCGCTTGGGCCGTTCAAGGTGTAATGCAAGGCCGGCTGGACATGAACCGAGGCCGTGCAACTGCCGCCCTTGAGCGCCAACAGCGATTCCGGAATGCCCTTGAGCCCCTTGACGATGGCGCCGTAGGTCTCCTGCAGCGGCTTGGCGAAGTTGCTGCCCTGCGAGACGCAGGCCACCTTGCCGCGCAAGTCTTCCCAGCGCTTGATGCCGCTGGCCTTGGCGACCACGGCCGCACCGCCCACCAGGTCGTAGGGCGTGGGCGCGAAGCTCAGGATCTCGCTGCGCTCCTGGGTCCACTGCATGTTGGCCACGAGCAGGTCCACCTTGCCGGCTTGCAGGAACTGCACCCGGGTAGAGGGCGTGACCGTCACGGCCTCCAGTTGCACGCCCAGGCGCTTGGCAAGATCGGCTGCCAGCTCCGTCTGGTAGCCGCCTGTCCGGCCAGTGGCTGCATCGAGACTGCCGAAAGGCGGACTTGCACCGTCAATGCCCACGGCAAGCACGCCGCGCTGCTTGATCTTGCCCAGCGTCGCATCGGCGTGGGCCGTGCCGGACATCGTGAGGCTGGCCAGGGCAGCCAGCGGAAGGAGGGATAGGGCTTTACGGAGCATGGCGTACAGGCAGGCGCGTGTGGCGGCATCACGCCGGTGCAAACGCAACGGCGCGGGCCATGGCAAGGCATCGTCAGGCGCGGCGGGCCGCGCCTGGGTCAGGGGGCGGACTTGTAGCGGGCGTGCAATTCGGCGAGCAACGGCTGGGCCGGAGAGATGCCCAGCCGCTTCTCGGTGGCGAGCAGCCAGCCACTGCGATGCCATTCCTGCACCACGCGATCGACGGCGGCGATGGTGTCGTCTTCGCCCTTGCGCGTCCAGACCACCGACACCGCAGGCAGTATTTCGGTGGCAATGGGCGCGTGGTGGCTCGCCCATTCGGACTGCTGGCGCAGCAGCGGGTGTATCAGCGTGGCGTCGTGCACCGCGGCCACGCAGGCGCCTCCGCGCAGTGCCAGAAGCGACTCGGCCGCGCTCTTGAAGCCGCGCACCTGGGCGCCGTACTGCTCCTGCAACGGCTTGACGAAGCTGCTGCCCTGCGATGCACAGACGGTCTTGCCGCGCAGGTCTTCCCAGTTGGTGATGCCGCTGGTCTTCAGCGCAGCGGCGGTGCCACCAACGCGATAGAAGGGCGTCGGCGCGTAGCCCAGTATCTCGCCGCGGTCGGGGTTGTACTCCATCGAGGCAATGAGCAGGTCCACCTTGCCCGACTGCAGGAACTGCACGCGGTTGGACGGTTGCACTTGCACCAGTTCAGGTTCTGCGCCCAGGCGCTTGGCCAAGTCTCGTGCCAGCTCGGGATTCCAGCCTACCAACTGCTGCGTGGCCGGGTCGATGGCACCAAAGGGCCCCCCGCTGGCGAGCACCCCAATGACCACCTTGCGCTGCTGGCGGATCTTGTCGAGCGTGGCATCGGCGTAGGCCGCTGAGGACGCCAGGCCCACGAGAGTGCTCAGGCCGAGCACCACGAGGGCGCGTGGACGTGACGGCAGGCTGAACGGGGAGCGTGATCTCATTGTGCGGGGTCTGGCATTGCCAAGGTTGGTATGCCTTCAGTGTCCGTGCCGCTGATCATGCAGACAAAGAATGATTCGACACATGAATATGCGCGGCGTTAGAGTTCCAGGCGGAACGCGGCCAGCTCGTCTGGTGCGCACTGGGCGACCAGGCCGGTTTCCCATTGCAGGTAACGGCGCGCAGCGTCGAGGTTGCCGTCGTGGCGGTCGTGCACGAAGAACAGGTAGTCGATGGACTCGGCGTCCGTTGGCTGCTGTGGCGTGCTTTCCTGTGGCCAGCCTGCATCGGCCAGGGCGCCGGCGCGTGTCCAAGCCAGCGCTTGCCAGCCGGCTTCGCGCAAGTCCTGCGCAGCCAGGGGGGCGATGGCCACATCGTCAGCCACCAGCCACAGAGGCCGCTGCTGCGTGCCGGCAAAGGCTTGGCCCAAGTGATCCAGGAGTCGTGGACGGATGGACCATATCGAACCGACGGTATGCCCTTGCCGGTACTGGGACGAAGCCCGCAGGTCCACCAGCAAGGGCCATGTACGCCCGGACACCCGCCACGAGTTCAGTTCTTCGAACCCGATCTCCGCGGGTGCATCCGGCAAAGGTGCGGTGGCCGCGGGTCTTATGCGAAGCGACGCGCCGATGCCGCCACTGACCGTTGCCGCCTCGTGGCCCAGGCGCCGCAGCCAGGCGGCGACCACGGCGGCGCGGATGCCGTCGTCATCGAGCAGCAGCATGCGTGCACCGCGTACGCCCACATGCTGGTCCGTGGTCTGCAGCAACTGCCCGCCAGGCGCGTGCAAGGCGCCGGGCAGGCTGCCGGCGGCGAATTCCTCGGCGGTGCGCACGTCGAAGACGAAGGTGGTGCGCTGCCTGTCGTCAAGCCAGAGCTGGGCCTGCGTGGCGCTGAGTTCGGGTACGCCGGTGCGGGCTGCCAGGGCGCGTGCCTGCCGCTGCTCGGCGTCCCTTTGCGCCGGATTCGGTGCCCGAGGCAAGGTCCGCGGGCTGCCGCGTTCGAGATCGAGCCCGGCCAGTGCCCAGCCCTGAGTGCCGTTCTCCAGGGCATATACCGGGTTGGGCACACCCAGCTCACGCAGGATTTGCGCACCCACGATGCTTCGGGTACGGCCCGCGCAGTGCACGACGATCGGTGTTTGGTCGTCGGCCACCACGCTGCGCCAGCGCAGCGCCAACTCGCCATTGGGTAGCGGTACCGCGCCGGGAATGGTCATCTTGCGGTGCTCCTGCAGCGTCCTGCCGTCGAGCAGCACCAGCGCCTCGCCGGCTGCCAGCCGGGCGTTCAGCGCCCGTGCATCCATGTGCGGCACGTCGAAGACCTGCTCGACCTGCTCGCCGAAAGTCTTGGAAGGCAGGTTCTGGCCCTGGAACAGGGAGCGCCCACTGGCAGTCCATGCTTGCGCGCCGCCGGCCAGCGTCCAGACCTGGGTGTAGCCCAGGTCGCGGAGCCGGTGCGCCGCACGTGCGGCCACGCCAGCCGACGCCGCGTCATCCAGAAGCACCATCCGAGTGGTCAAGCGGGGCACCAGGCGGGGCACGTCCAGCTCCAGGCGGCTGTAGGGCGTGGACACCGCCAGGAACGGGTGGCCCTCGCCATATTGGCCGTGCTCGCGCACGTCGAGCAGTGCGATCTCGGTGCCGTCGTGCAGCCATCGCTGCAACGATGTCGCATCCACTGCCGGAACTTCAGGCGTCGAAGCGCGGGCGTGAGGGAAGTGGTCGGACTCGCCGATGTCGGGGGTGATGGTGGGCATGCGGGCAATGAAGGTGACGGTGCTTGAGGGCCAGCACCCTAAGGGGCGGACCTTGGTCCGGCTACGAAGCGTCGCGCATAAGCATGTGCGCCTGCTGGCAGATCAACATGCGCGGTATGCATGTTCAGCGCATTTGTCCATGCGCAATCATTCGTTCTCCGGAACGCGGGGGGCTTGAAGAATCGGCGGGCCCTGGCATTCGGACATCGCGGGTGCCGCCATAGCCGCGGGCTGCACGAGTACCCGTGGCGCAGAACCGGAACGTGTGCCATGTCAACTTTTTCCCGTCGGCGCTGGCTGGCTCGGGCTGCCGCCACCGTGTCCACTGCCGTGCTGCCGCATGCCGCATGGGCGTCACCGGCGGGCGGATGGCCAGCACAGCCACTGCGGCTGGTGTCGCCTTATCCCCCCGGGGGCACCAACGACCTGGTGGCGCGCATCGTGGGCAAGCGGCTCACGTCGCTGCTGGGCCAGCCTGTGACGGTGGAGAACCGTGGCGGTGCCGGCGGCACGCTGGGAACGCAGTCGGTGGTGCAGAGCGTAGCCGACGGGTACACCGTGCTCAACGCCTCCAGCGGCAACTTGACATCTGCGCCGCAGGTGATTGGCGCGCCTTACGACCCGCTCAAGGACTTGGTGGCCGTGGGCTTCCTGGGCCATGTGCGCTTCGTGTTCGCCGTGCATCCGGATGTGCCGGCGCGGACCCTGCGCGAGTTCATCGCCTACGCCAAGGCGCATCCCGGCACGCTCAACTACGGCACAGCAGGCAACGGCACCGGCGGGCACATTGCGGGCGAATACCTGCGCCAGCGTACCGGCATCGACATCGTGCACGTGCCCTACCGCGGTTCAGCCTTGGCGCTGACCGATGCGGTGGCCGGCCGGGTACAGCTCGTGCTCGATCCGCTGGCGGCCCAGCACGTGCGTGCAGGCAAGCTGCGCGCGCTGGCCTACTCGGGAGCGACGTCCTCGCCTGACCTGCCCGGCGTGCCCGCCATCGACGCGGCCGGGCTGCCCAACTGGGAAGCCACCAACTTCTACCTCGCCGCGGTGCCCGCGCGCACGCCGTCCGCGGTGGTCGACCAACTGGTGCGGGCCTTCGCCGAGGTCGCTCGCGACAGCGTCGTGGTTGAGGAGCTCAAGGGGCTGGGCGTCGAGATCGCACCGCTGGCACCGGCGCAGATCACCGCACTGCTGAAGTCCGAGATTGCAGTCAACAACCGCGTGATCCAGCTCGCCAACATCCGCGCCTGACGTGCGTTTCCGCATCATCCCCAACCACGCAACACCATGGCCATCGAACTCTACGGCACCCTCTATCCCCGGCTGTTCTCCGAAGTGATTCCGGCTCAGGGCCAGGCTTTCGACGTTGCGCACATCGAGCACACCGCGCGCGCGCATGAGGACGCCGGCTTCGATGGCGTGCTGCTGCCGCACAACGCCGGTTGGGCCGACAACTTCCTCACCGCCGCGCGGGCCGCGGGTGTGACGACGTCGCTGAAGTTCCTGCTCGCGCACCGGCCGGGGTTCATTGCCCCTACGCTCGCGGCGCGCAAGCTGGCCACGCTGGACCACTTCACGGCGGGCCGCCTGCGGCTGCACGTGATAACGGGCGGCCGGGACGCCGAGCAGCAGCGCGACGGCGACTATCTTGCCCATGACGAGCGCTACGCACGCACCGACGAGTTCCTGGACATCGTGCGCCGCATCTGGACCAGCCCGCAGCCGATTGACCATGCCGGCACCCACTACCGCGTAGCCGATGCTTTCAGCGAGCTCAAGCCGCTGCAAAAGCCCGCCATCCCCATCTCGTTCGGCGGGGCTTCCGAGCCCGCGCTGAACGTGGCCGCGCGGCATGCGGACCTCTACGCCCTGTGGGGCGAGACGCTGGCCGGCGCCGCTGAGCTCATTGCCAGGGTGCGCGCGCTGGCGCGCCCGCTTGGGCGTGATCCGGGCTTCAGCATTTCGATACGCACCATCGTCGCGGACACCGAAGCCGAGGCCTGGCGCCGTGCCCGCGAGATTGCCGAGCAGACCCGCGAGGTCGGCCTGTGGAGTCCGAAGAGCAAGGTCTTTGGTGGGCACACGGCATCGCTGCGGCCGGAGAACGAGGGATCGCGGCGCCTGCTGGCGCAGGCTGCGCAGGGCGAGGTGCTTGACGAGCGGCTGTTCATGGGCGTGGCCAACGCCACCAATGCGCCCGGGAACACCACCGCCCTTGTCGGCACGCCGGAGCAGGTGAGCGAAGCGCTGCTGGCGTATTACGACCTGGGCATCACCAACTTCCTGTTCCGCGGCTTCGACCCGCGCACTGACGCCGCCGAGTATGGCCGGGCGCTGCTGCCGCTGTTGCGCGAAGGTGCGACGCGCCGGGACGCCGCGGCCCGCCGGCTACAAGCCTGAAGCCCCCCTGTCGCTTACCGGCTGATACCGGGGGCCGGACCAATCCGGTGGGCCACGGGCATGCCAGCGTCACAAGCGCCGGCGGGCCGCGTAACCGCAGCTATCGCAGCGTGATGCCGGCGGTCTGGATGGCCCGGGCGTAGCGGGGGCGCTCCGCCTTCAGGCTTGCCGCCAGGTCCGCGGCGCTGCCGCCGGCCACTTTGAAGCCCATCTCCTCCAGCCGCGCATGCACTTCAGGCATGCTCAACACGGTCTGGATGTCGCGGTTGATCTTCTCGACGATGCCTGGGGGCGTGCCGGCCGGCGCGAAGAAGCCTTGCCAGCTTTCCACGGCAAAGCCAGGCAAGCCGGCCTCGGCCATGGTCGGCACGGTGGGCAGCGCCTGCGAGCGGTAGGGTGTGGTCACTGCCAGCGCGCGCAACTTGCCTGAGCGCACATGGTCAGTGACGGCGGCCAGCGTGATCAGCGTGGCATTGGCGTGCCCGGCCAACACGTCCAGCGTGGCCGGCCCGCCGCCGGAGTAAGGAATGTAGTTGACTTGTGCACCGGTCTGCTGAGCCAGCAGTTCGTGGGCCACGTGGGCGATGCCGCCGTTGCCGGGCAGAGCCAGTGTCAGTGTCCCCGGCTGCGCCTTGGCGCGGGCCAGGTAATCGGCGAAGCTGCGGATGCCCGTGCCGGGATTGACCACCAGGATTTGTGGGTTCACCACCGCTTTGATGATGGGCGTGAAGGCCTCGTCGGTGCGATACGGCAACTGGTTGAACAGGATGGCGTTGAGCGTGATGCCTTCGCCCTGCTGCATCAGCGTGTAGCCGTCGGCCGGTGCCTTGGCCACGCGGGCGGCGCCTATGGTGCCGCTGGCGCCGGCCACGTTCTCGACCACCACGGTCTGCCCCCAAAGCGCGGTCAGGCGTTCCGCGACCAGCCGCGTAAGCTTGTCGGCGCTGCCGCCGGCCGCTACCGGGACGATGATGCGCACAGGGCGCGATGGATAGCCCGTGGCGTCGTGAGCGGCGGACGCCGGCTGCGATGCCCACAGCGCCGGCGATCCGGCCACCATGCCGGCAGCCAGCACCGCGGCGGCCGCCTTGAGGAAGTGGCGCTTATGCAGGGGACGGCGTGAATGCCAAGTGCCGAAGCTCATGCGCGCTCCTTCGAGATCAGACGAAAGCCGGTCTCGCCTTCGCGCTGCAGTTGGGCCACCAGCCCCACCTCCCAGTCGAGGTACTGGCGGAATCCGGCGTTGCGGGCCTCCACGTCGGCATGCTGGTAGGGGCTGAACCAGTGGTCCTCCTCGCCGGTGAGCACGCCGGCCGCGCCGGCGGCGGTGGGCAGCCCGGCGCTGGCCCAGCCCTGTGTGCCGCCGAGCAGGCTGCGCACGTCGCGGCCCGTGCGCGCGGCCAGCTCGGCCGCGACGCTGTGCGCCAGTACGCCGTCCGGCGACGTCAGGATCACCATGTGGTCCGCAGGCAGCTCGGCAACCAGGGCAGCCAGCCGATCAGGAACCGCGAAGCGGGCGCCTGCGACATGGCGTTTCTCGAAAGCGGCGCGCCGCTCGATGTCGAAGACGCTGGCGCGACCGGCTTGCAGAAGTTCCGCGGCCTGGCGCGGCCACAGCCGGGATGCTGGGCTGTGCAGGTCGAGCACACGTACGGGCTCCGGGCCGGTCACCACGTCGGCATTGGCGGGCGGTGCATGGACGAACACCTCATGTGTGCCAAGTTGCGCCAGCCACGCTGCGGTGGTGAGGGCGCGCACGCCATCGGCGTCGTAGAGCACCACGCGGGCGCCTCGCGTGGCCAGGTATTCGTCAGTGGCCTGCACCAGCTGCCCGCCCGGCGTCCAGCGCCAGCCCGGGAGGTGGCCGGCCTCGTATTCCTGGCGCGTGCGCACGTCGAAACGGTAGAGAGTGCGCAACGGCGCCTCGGCCTCGAAGCGCTCCAGTTCCGTGGCGCTGATGCGTCGGACACCGGCGCGGGCGGCCACTGTCTCGGCGCGCGCGCGTGCCGCCGCGAGGCTCGCTTCCCCGGGGGTGGGTAGCGAGGCGTCGCGGCCGTGTGCGAGCTCGTGTCCTGCCAGCAGCCAAGCCATGGTGCCGTCCTTCAGCGAAACCACGCGGTTCGGGATGCCGGCGTCGATCAGCGTTTGGGCGCCAACGATGCTGCGGGTCCGCCCGGCACAGTTGACCACCACCAGCGTGTCCGGGTCGGGTGCCAGCTCCTGGATGCGGTAGACCAGTTCGGCACCGGGCAAGCTGTGCGCGAAGGGCAGGCTGAAGTCCGCGAATTCTTCAGCCGTTCGACTGTCCACCACCACCAGCTTGTCGCCACGGGTGACGCGCTCGTGCAAGTCGTCCGCCGAAATCCAAGGCGTGTGTTTCTGATGCTCTATCGCCTCGCCGAACGCCTTGCTGGGCACATTGGTGCCGCTGAAGAGCTCGAAGCCCGCGGCGGCCCAGCCTTCGGTCCCGCCCGTGAGCACGGAAACGTTGCGCCAGCCCAACCGCACCAGCTTGGCTGCCGCATCGTGAGCCAGCGTCTCGTCGGCATCCACCAGCACGACACGGGTATCGCGGCGCGGCACCAGCCGGTCGATGAGCACCTGCAGCCGCCACAGCGGCGCGGACGCGGCAAACAGCAGGTGGCCGCGCGCGAACACGCCGGTCTCGCGCACGTCCAGCACCGTGATCTCCTGGCCGTCGTGCAGGGCTGCCTTGAGCGCCTGTGGCGAGATGGCGGCATGCCGGATGGACGCCGGTGGCGCAAAGGTACGGTAGCTGCCGCCTTCGCGGCTGTCGAAGGCCACGCGCTTGGTCAGCCGCTCCAGCGCGAGCCCGTAGAAGTGCAGGTGCAGGCCGGTTTCCTTGCCGACCAGCTCGATGGTGTGCACGTCGCTGGGCGTGAGGGTGACCGAGCGGCCTGCAACGACGTCGATGCTGCGTGCCGGGTACAGGCGGTCTTGCCCCGGGTCACCGGTGCGCTCCCGTTGGTAGAACACGTTGCGCTCGGTGCCCGCGATGCCTGCAATGACAGCCCAGGTAGTGTGGTCGTGAGGGGGTTGAGCCTTGCCCGGCAAGCCCGCTGAGACGTACAGCGCATACTGTCCGTTGCGGTCCTCGGCCAGACGGTAGACCTGGGCCGGCCTTTCTGCCGACACGGGAAAGTGCTCATGCGGGAACAACTCGCGCTGCAGGCCCAGGCGCTCCAGCGCATTGGCAATCTCTTGCAGTTGCGCCGGGCTGGCGCTGTACTCCGCAGGCGCAAGGCTCTGCACGGACTGCAGGAATGCAGAAACCGCATGGTGACGGCGGGTTGCGATGTCGGGGTGGCCGTAGTTGATGGCCGGAGATGTTGAAGTCATGGCCGCAAGGTAGGTGCGGGATCTCTGACGGCCAACGAATCAAACGGTTTGTCCATATGCGCTCGACGCTTGAGGCACCGACAAGCCAGCTGCGAGCCATATGCATCTACGCGATCCTTCGTTGGGCCGGGTGTCATGCAGGCCTATCGTGCTTGCGTGCGCATCAACCAGATATGCAAGCAGAGAGGCTTTGGAGGCGGCCATCATGACCACGACATCCGCTGTTGAACATTCGATCCGTGCGGTGTTGCATCGCATCCTGGCGGTGACCATGGATCAGTGGTGGCCCTCGCCGACTGATAAGGCTTCGCTCGCGTTGCCAGCGCCGAGTACCGGCAAGGGCTGCCAACAGCCGCTTGTGCGCGGGCTGTATGAGCATGAGCGCAATGCGTCGTTCACGTTGCCCGGTCAGGCGCCTATGGTCAAGGCAAGCCCCAGATTGAACTTGGACCATGCCCAACCGCCGCCATGTCATTGCCAGCGCATTGGCGCTGCCCGCCGTCTGGCCTGCCCGCGTGCGCGCCGCCCCTGAGCAGCTGCGCATCGGGTACCAGAAGTCGTCCACATTGATGATCTGGCTCAAGAGCCGTGGCACGCTGGAAACAGCGCTGGGCCCGCTGAACGTAGACGTGAGCTGGCGCGAGTTCACTTCGGGGCTGCCGCTGCTGGAGGCGCTCAACGTCGGCGCCGTGGACGTGAGTTCCGACGTGGCCGACGCGGTGCCGCCTTTCGTGCTGGCTGCCGGCGCGCGGCTGAGCTGCTGGGCCGCCGAGTCGCCCTCGCCACAGGCACAGGCGCTGGTGGTGCGTGCCGATGCGGGCATCACACGCGTCGCACAGCTCAAGGGCCGCGAGGTGGGCTTTGCCAAGGGCGCGGGCACGCATTACCTGGTGCTGGCCGCGCTCAAGCGCGCGGGGCTGTCCATGCGCGACATCGAGCCGGCCTTCCTCAACCCGGCCGACGCGCGTGCGGCCTTCGAGCGAGGCGACATTGCAGCCTGGGCCATCTGGGACCCATTCCTGGCTGCAGTGCAGCGCCAGGCCGGCGCGCGGGTACTGAGCGAGAGCGTGGGCCTGTCAGACTACCGCCGCTTCTATCTGGCCAGCAGCGCCTTCGCGCAGCGCCGCGGCGATGTGCTAGCCGTGGTCTACACCGAGCTGCTGCGCGCGGGTGTGTGGATCAAGCGCAATCCGGACCCTGCGGCGCAGTGGCACGCACCATTGGTCGGCCTGGACGCCGCCACGGTGGCCGCCGCCAACGCCCGGCGCAGCTATCAAGTGCAGCCCGTGGACGCCGACGGCCTGGCCGACTTGCAGCGCATTGCCGACGCCTTCACCGACGAAAGCGTGCTGCCGCGCAAGGTGCACTTGGCCGACCTGGGCGTGTGGCGGCCGCCGGTGTGAACGCCATGGACCGCTCCGACCCGATGTTCTGGATCATTGGAGGGCTCGCGCTGCTCATCGCCTTTTTGTTGCTGCGGGGGCCGTGGGATGGTGGCGCCTGGGGCAGCGAGTCGAAACGTACCAACCGCGCCGATCCACCAGACGATGACTGAACAGGTCAGATACGCGAAACCCGTTCATGGGACAGCGGCCACGCCTAACGGGGGTTCCATCACGCGCAGGCGCGGCACGGGGCCGGTCCAACGCTCCACGTCCACCCGAGCCGTCTGCGCCGAACAGCCCTGACTGAGCGCCGAGCTGCCCACGTCCGGCGTGACCGTGTTGGGGTTGCCGTGGCGGCACAGCACCGAATCGGCGCCGGGCGCGTCGTCCCAGGGGTCGAACCAGGCGCCGGTGGCGATCTGCAGCACGCCCGGGCGGATGTCGCCGCTGACCCGGGCGCCGGCCAGGAAGGCGCCGTGCTCGTTCCACACTCGCACGAGGTCGCCGTCGGTGATGCCGCGTGCTGCGGCGTCCCGGGGGCTGATGGTCAGCGGCTCCCGGCCCTGGATTTTCGATGCCTGGCTCACCGCGCCATGGTCGTACTGGCTGTGCAGCCGCGTTGCCGGTTGGCACGACAGCAACTGCAGCGGCCAGGGCGAGGCCTCCGGTTCGTGCCAGCGCGGGTGCCCGCCTCCCCCGGCGTAATTCGCGATGGTGGCGGACGTGATCTCTATGCGTCCGCTGGGTGTGGGAAGCGGGCAGTTGACCGGGTCGGCGCGGAAGTCCGACAGCAGCACCACCGGCCGCGCGGGCCGCGGCAGCTCCACCAGGCCATCCGACCAGAACTGCTCGAATGGTGGCAGCGCCAGCCCATGCGCCTGGGCTCGCTCCCGCGAGGCGTCGTACAGGTGCTCCAGCCACTGCCTCGGCGTGCGGCCCTCGGTGAACTTGGCTTCGAAACCCAGCCGCGCCGCCAGGGCCGCGAAGATGGCGTGGTCGTCCCGCGCCTGGCCCACGGGCGGCATGGCCGCGCGCATGGCCACCATCCAGCGGTCGCTGGCGGCGCTGCCGATGTCCTCGCGCTCCAGCGCCGTGGTGGCCGGCAGCACCAGGTCGGCATGGCGCGCGGTGCTGGTCCAGAACGGGTCCTGCACCACGATGGTTTCCGGCCGCTGCCAGGCCCGGCGCAGCCGGCCCAGTTGCTGGTGGTGATGGAAGGGATTGCCGCCGGCCCAGTACACCAGCCGGATGTCGGGGTAGCGCAGGCTGCGGCCGTTGTAGTGAAAGCGCTCACCCGGGTGCAGCAGCATGTCGGCCAGGCGCGCGACCGGGATGAACGCCTGCACCGCGTTGCTGCCCTGCGGCAGCCGCGGCCCGGAGAAGGGTGCGCGGCCGCTGCCCGTGTTGTTCATGCATCCGTAGCCCAGGCCGAAGCCGCCGCCGGGCAGGCCGACCTGGCCCAGCATCGCCGCCAGCACCACCGTGAGCCAGAAGGGCTGCTCGCCATGGCGCGCGCGCTGCAAGGCGTAGGCGCAGTTGATCAACGTGCGCTGCGCGGCCATGCGCCGCGCCAGCGCCACGATGGTGTTAGCCGGCACGTCGGTGCGCGCCTCGGCCCAGGCCGGCGTCTTGGGCACGCCGTCGTCCTCGCCGCACAGGTGGCGCGCGAAAGCCTCGAAACCCATGCAATGGCTGTCCAGGAAGGCGCGGTCGTGCAAACCCTCGGTGAGCCAGACTTGGGCCAGCGCCAGCATCAGCGCGGCGTCGCCGCCGGGACGCATCGGCAGCCATTGCGCATCCACGCCTTCTAGGTCCGAGCGCAGCGGGCTGACGTTGATGAAGCGCACCCCCGCGGCGCGCAGCCGCTGCAGCGCGCCGCGCAACTGGTGCTCGCCGGCGCCGCCGGGGCTCACCTGCGCATTGCGCAGCGGCAGGCCGCCGAAGGCGACGAACAGGCTGCCGTGCCGCGCGATCTCGTCCCACGAGGTGTGCTGGGCCAGCAGCGTGTCCATGTCGGCCACGACGTGCGGCATCAATACCCGGCCCGCACCCAGGCTGTAGGTGTCCACGCTGGCGGTGTAGCCGCCCAGGCCGTTGAGAAAGCGGTGCAACTGGCTTTGTGCATGGTGAAAGCGCCCGGCGCTGGACCAGCCGTAGCTGCCGCCATAAATGGCTGCGTTGCCGTGGGTACGGCGCACGCGCTGCAGCTCGGTGGCGGCCAGGTCCAGCGCCTCGTCCCATTCGATTTCGACGAAGGGTTCGTCGCCCCGTCGCCGCGTGGCCGCGGCTGCCTCGCCCCGGCGCGCGGCCTCCAGCCAGGACGCGCGCGCGGCGGGGCGGCGCACCCGCACCGCCGCGTCCACGCCCTGCACCAGCGACTGGGCGAGCGGCGAGGGGTCTGGGTCCCAGGGCGCGGGCTCCAGGGCTCGCAGCCTTGCGCCGTCCACCACGGGCCGGTACACGCCCCAGTGCGTGGAGGTGTAGCGCGGCGGCGCGGCCGTCATGCCAGCACGCGCGCCAGGTGGTCAGCCACCCGTATCTTCTGCGGCAGGATGCGGCGCTCGCTGAGCCAGTCGGCGGCGAACTGCAACTGCTTCACGAAGGCGGCATCGTCCACGCCGTGGAACTCGTAGCGGCGCTTGTAGCCCACGAGCGTGTCGCGCACGGCGTCGCTGTAGCCGCCTTCCTGCTGGTTGAGCAGCTCGGCCTCGCGCGGGTGGGCGCTGGCCCAGGCGCCCTCGGCCGCGAAGGCGGCATTGACGGCGCGCACCAGGTCATAGTTCTCCTGCGCGAACTTGCGCTGCGTGAGCCAGGAGCTGAAGTCGATGCCGAAGTCCAGGTCCGAACCCTCAAAGAAGATGTTGCGGCCCTTGTGCTCGGCACGGGCGATGTCCACGCCCGGGCTCCACATCGCCCACGCGTCCACCTTGCCCTGCGCGAAGGCCGGCGCCGCGTCCGGCGGGTTGAGGTACACGAAGCGCACCTGGGTGCGATCCACGCCGTGCTTCTCCAGCGCGGCCGCCAACAGGAATTCGCCCAACCCGGAGCGGTTCACCGCCACCGACTTGCCCACCAGGTCTTTCACGCCGCGAATGCCGGAGTGGTCCTTGACGATGATGGCCGTGCTGCGCGGATGGACGACCAGGAAGTTCGTGAACACCAGCGGCGAGCCGGCCAGGATGGCCGCCAACGCCGGCGTGGTGCTGCCCCCGAAGCTGAAGTCGGCGCTGCCGCCGGTGACCGCCTGCATGGAAGGCGCGTGGTTGGGAAAGGGCCCCACCCATTGCACTTTGATGTCCTCGGCCGCGAGCCGCTTCTCGAACTCGCCGCGCTGCTTGGCCAGCAGCGGGAGGCCGCCGCGGCCCCAGCACAGGCGCACGGTGTCGGTGGTGCGGCCGCCACGCGGCGCCGCGTAGGCCGGCGCCTGCAGCGCGGCACCGGCCAGCAGTGAGCCGCCGGCCTGCAGCAGCTGGCGACGGGACAGGGTTTCAACAGGCATGGGTTCTCCCGGCGTATGAAAGTCGTGATGGAGCGGGCCGCGCGCGGCGGCCGCATTGAAGGAAGCGGATGGCGGGCGCTTCAGGCAGCCAGGTCGGCCGCCACGCCCAGCTCGGCCAGCAGCGCCAGGCGCAGCGCGGCGGCCCGATGGTGGGCGCGATCGGCGCGCGCCGCAGCCGGCACCGCGTGCTCGGCGGCAATCGCGCCGCGCCGCATCACCAGCACGCGGTCGGCCAGCGCGATGGCCTCGTCCACGTCGTGCGTGACCAGCAGCACGCCGGGGCGGTGACGCGCCACGAGTTCCTGCACGAGGCCGTGCATGCGGATGCGCGTGAGCGCGTCCAACGCGGCAAAGGGCTCGTCCAGCAGCAGCAGTGCCGGTTCCTGCACCAGGGCGCGCGCCAGCGCCACGCGCTGGGCCTGGCCGCCGGAGAGGTTGCGCGGCCAGTCGTTGAGCCGCGCACCCAGGCCCACCTCGCCAAGCGCGGCTTCCGCGCGGGCGCGTGACGTCGGCGCCTCGTCCAGCGCCAGCGCCACGTTGCGCCACAGCGGCTCCCAAGGTAGCAGCCGGTGCTCCTGGAACACCACGGCCGGACGGCTGGGAGCGTCTATGCGGCCGCCGTCGATGGCGTCCAGCCCGGCCACGGCGCGCAACAGCGTGGTCTTGCCGCAGCCGCTCTCGCCCAGCAGCGCCACGAACTCGCCGCGGGCGATTTCCAGGTTCAGCGCGTCGATGACGGTGCGCTTGCCGTAGCGGCGGCGCAGGCGGTGCACGCTGAGGGCCGGGTGCGGGTCGCCGACAGGTTGGGGCAGGGTCATGTCATCAATCCTTGGTGCTTTGCGGGTGTGGATGCGCGTGAAACGTCATGGGCGCGGGTCGGCGGCATAGTTGGCATGCCAGGCCAGCAGCCGGCGCTCCAGCGCGCGGGCGATGGCGTCGGCCGCCACGCCAATGAGGGCGTAAATGAGCACGGCCAGGACGATGACGTCGGTGCGCAGGAACTCGCGCGCATCCATGGCCAGGAAGCCGATGCCGGCGCTGGTGGCCACCGTCTCCGCCACCACCAGCGCCAGCCAGGCGGTGGCCAGCGCGTAGCGCACGCCGGTGAGCACGCTGGGCAGCGCGCCAGGCAGCACGATGCGACGCACCAGGCGCGGCGTGGACAGGCCCAGCACGCGGCCCAGCTCCAGCAGCTTGGGGTCCACCTGCCGTATGCCCAGCACCGTGTTGATGTAGACCGGGAAGGCCACGCCCAGCGCCACCAGGAAGATCTTTCCCCCCTCGTCCACGCCGAACCACACGATCACCAGCGGCAGCAGGGCCAGGAAGGGGATGGCGCGCACCATCTGGATGCTGCGGTCCAGCACCGCCTCGGCCAGCCGCGAGAAGCCCACCAGCGTGCCCAGCGTGAAGCCGATGCTGCCGCCGATGACAAAGCCCACGGCCGCCCGCAGCAGGCTCACGCCCAGGTCATGCGGCAGCCGGCCCTGGAGCGTCAGCTCCCAGGCCGTGGCGGCGACGCGGCTGGGCGCGGGCAGCACCTGCGGCTCCAGCCAGCCCACGCGGGCCAGTGCTTCCCACACCAGCAGCACCAGCGCGGGCACCAGCCAGGACAGCCAGCGCAGTGCCCGCGGGCTCCGACGCCGCCGCGGCGCGACGGGGGTAGGCTCTCGCGCCATGGCGGCCGCAGTGGGGGTGGTCACCGTCGGCAGGGTGGCCAGCGCATCGGACATGGGACTTCACTCCAGGAAAAGGCAGGAGAAGGCGGGCGCCGTAGTGCAGGGCGCCAGCGCGGGCAGGCGCGGCAGGGCGGGCGCAGCGCCCGCGCAGGCGTCGGGCGTTCAGGCCGCTTCGCGCAGCGGCACCGCCGCTTCGCGCCGCGACAGCAGCAGCCGCGCGGCCTGGTCCACCGCCTCGGCGATGCGCTGCTGCAGCGCATCGCTGCCGACGGCGTAGCCGTCGAAGTCGCCCTCGCAGGCGTACACGGCCGAGGGAACGGTCAAGGCGCGGAAGAAGGCGAACAGCGGGCGCAACTGGTGGTCCACCACCAGCGCGTGGCGCGGGCTGCCGCCGTTGGCGGCCAGCAGCACCGGGCGGTCCACCAGCGCCTCGGGATGCACCAGGTCAAACAGGTGCTTGAACAGCCCGCTGTAGGAACCCTTGTAGACCGGCGTCACGGCGATGACGAGGTCGGCGTTCTCTATGGCCTGCACGGCCGCGCGGCCCGCGGGCGGCAGCTCCTGCGTGAGCGTACCCACGCCTATGGAGGGCGCGAGCTGATGGATTTCCAGCACGCGCAGCTGAATGGGCAGGCGCTGGGCCAGCGCGTCGGCAATGGCCTGCGCCAGCGCCTTGGTGCGCGAGCGTTCGCTGACGTTGCCGATGACGAGGGTGACTTGACGGGTGTTCATGGCCTCCACCGTAGCGTCCACCACGCTGGGCCGGAACGAAGCATTGTGCAGAACGGCATGCGTCTTGAGCATGATCAATATCTACGACAATGCGTTTTGATAATGGATGCACCTTGGCGGCAACCGGCCGCATGGAGCCCGCGCCGGGTGCCGGCGCAACCACGCGGCCGCGTCTGCCTTCAGGGCTTGACGAATTTGAGCGTCATGCGGTCGGACTCGCCTATGGCGAGGAAACGCTCGCGGTCCACCGCGCCGCCGCGCAGCGTGGGCGGCAGCGACCACACGCCGTCAGGGTGGTCATGGCTGTCGCGCGGGTTGGCGTTGATTTCGCTGCGCCCCGCCAATTTGAAGCCGGCGGCCTGCGCGCGTTCGATCACCAGGGCCTCGGTCACGTAGCCGGTGGCGTTCATGTGCTCCAGCGACGTCCCTGGCGGAGCACGGTGCTCCTCGATGCCCAACACGCCGCCGGGCTTGAGCGCGGCGCGGAAGGCGCGCAGCGAGGCGTCGAGGTGGCCGTCCTGCAGCCAGTTGTGCACGTTGCGGAAGGTCAGCACGCGGTCGGCGCCGCCCTCAGGCGCGATGTCCAAGAAGCCGCGCGCGTCCACGGGCTGCGTGCCCAGGCGCACGTCGCCGTACACCGCCGGATCGGCGGCCAGCTTGGCGGCAAAGCGCTCGCGCGACTGGCGCCGGCCGGGGTCTGCGGCGTCCGCCGGGTAGTGCGCCGCGTACAGCCGCCCGTTGCCGCGCAGGTAGGTCGCCAGGATCTCTGGTGTACCAGCCGCCGCCCGGCGCGATCTCGATCACGGTCTGCGCGGGGGCCACGCCGAAGAAGCGCAGCGTTTCAAAGGGATGCCGCGCCGCGTCGCGTGCGCGGTTGGCCGCGCTGCGCGTGGCGGGCAGGCACGCGGATGCCTACGCGCTGTGGGGCGAGTCGCTGGCGCGGACGCGCGAGCTCACGCAGCGCGTGCGCGCCAAGGCTGCCCAGCATGGGCGCGGCATGCGCTTCTCGGTGTCCTTCCGCCCCATCCTGGCGGAGACCGAGGGCCAGGCCTGGGACCGCGCCAAGCGCATCCTGGTCGACACGCGGCGGCTGCGCACCGAGGCCGGCTGGTCGCGCGGCGGCCCGCAGCAAAGCGAGGGCGCGCGACGCCTGCTGGCCGCAGCCGAGCGCGGCGACGTGGTGGACGAGCGGCTGTGGACCGCGGTGGCGCGCGAGACCGGCGCGCTCCAACAGCACCGCGCTGGTGGGCACGCCGGAGCAGGTGGCGCAGGCGCTGCTGAAGTACGTGGAGCTGGGCGTGGACACGCTGCTCATCCGCGGCTTCGATCCATTGGACGATGCCGTGGATTTCGGCCGCGAGCTCATCCCGCGCGTGCGCGCCCTGGTGGCCGAGCACGAGGACGGTTGCAGCAACGGCAGGATGCGCCGGCACTCGCCTGAGCGATAGACGCGCGGCAAAGCGCAGCACATGTCTCGCACGCCGCGCAGCGATGACGAATTTCGATATTCGCCTCGATTCGTTCGCAACCGCCGAGAGCCAACCTAAGGATTTATCCGTAAATAATATTGATCTTCAACGGAACCTTGCGGAAGGCGATGATGGCCGCGGCCAGGTGGTTGAGCGCGACGAAGCTGCGTTCGAGCTTCTCGTAGCGCACGAGCAGCTTGCGGAACCGGTTGAACCAGCCGTGACAAGCCTCTACTACCCACCGCCGAGCTCGCTTTTTCGGGTCACGCCGCTTGGTCTCGGCCTCCTTGCGACGATCGACGACGTGAGGGATGTAGCCGTGCTTCTCGATGATGCTCAAGCACTCAGCACTGCGAAAGGCAGCATCGGCACACAGATGCTTGCTACGGCGCACCGGCGGGGTCTTGCGCTTGACCACGATGGCGCTGAGCACCTCGTCAAGCCGCTGGCCGTCATTGATGTTGGCCCCGGTCACGATGAGGGACAACGGGACGCCACACCCGTCGACCAACAGGTGACGCTTGCTCCCGTTTTTTCCCCCGATCCGTCGGGTTCGGGCCAACAGCTTCTTGTGCCAGGGGAGCCTTCATCACCGCCCCGTCGATGCTCTGCCAGCGCCAGGCGATGCCCTGCATGTCGTCGTACTCGGCAAGGCCAGCCATCCACAGCGCCTCGAAAAACCCCGCTTCCTCCCATTCGAGGAAGCGCTTGTGAATGGCACTGGCGCTGCCAAAGCGCTCCTTGGGCAGCGCCTTCCACTGGCAGCCCGTGCGCAGCACGTAGACGATGCCCTCGAACACCTGACGCGCGGGCTTGGGCGGCCGACCTGCACCGGGCTTGCGAAGGTAGACCTTATCTGGTGAGGGCACACGCTGTGGCACCAGCGGTTCCACCCGCTGCCAGAAGTCGTCCGTCACTTCCCAGGATTCAACCCGCTTGCCCAACCTCGCGCTCCATCGCCGCGGCGCCGCAGCTCGGAGTCAGTTTACCTAATAACGGATAAATCCTAAGCTGAATGCCCGTTTGACTCAGTACCCGTTGCGGTTTGCCCATGAAACGACGTTTGCACCTGTTGGTGCTGGCCGGCCTGAGTGCCGGCCTGTTCTCCGCCGCCGTCCACGCCGACCAGGTCGATGACATCAAGAAAAAAGGAGAGATCGTGTTCGGCGTGCTCGGCACCGACGAGCCCAACAGCTTCGTGGATCCGAGGACGCGCGAGGTCGTCGGCTACGAGGTGGACTTGGCGCAGGCCATTGCGAAAAAGATAGGCGTCAAGCCGGTGTTCAAGCAACTCTCCGTGGCAGCCCGCATCCCCGAGCTGCAGCAGGGCCGCGTGGACGTGCTGGCTGCCTCGCTCACGCACAACAAGGAGCGCGAGGCACAGATCGACTTCTCGCTCACCACCTTCGTGACGGGCCAGAAGGTGCTGGTCAAGGCCGCAAGCGGTATCACCGACGTGCCGCAGCTCGCCGGCAAGAAGGTGCTCACCGTCAAGGGCGGCACGCAGGAGCCCAACATCCGCAAGGCCGTACCCTCGGTGGACGTGGTGACCTTCGAGACCACGCAGCATGCCTTCCTGGCGCTGCAGCAGGGCAAGGGCGTGGCCTACGTCAACGACGAGGCCTCCATCTACAACGACCACGCCAAGCTGGGCCCTGCCCGCAAGGACTACGTGGTGCTGCCCACGAGCATCAGCGTGGAGCCGCTGGCGCTGGGCCTGCCCAAGGGCGAGGTCGGCCTGAAGCAGGCCGTCGATGGCGCCTTGCACGACCTGGAAAAGTCCGGCGAGGCCGAGAAGCTGTTCTTCAAGTGGTACGGGCCCACCACCAAGCTACAGTTCGACAAGCGCAATTTCAAGATCGACAGTGACCGCATCTGAACCGGGCCTGCTGACTTTGGAGCTGTGGAGAGGGTTGCTGGAGGCGCCTCTCCCTTGATCTCTGCCGCGGCTCACGGGCCCCGGCAGAGTTCTTTTTTCCCCAGGTACTGATCTTGAGTTTCGATCCCGATTGGCTGCTGCACGGCACCTATGCCGGCTGGTTGTGGCAGGGCCTGTTGACCTCGCTGCAGCTGACGCTGGTGGCGCTGCTGTGTGCGCTGCCGCTGGCCGCGGTTGTTGCGATGATGCGCATGGCGCCGCAGCGGCCGTTGCGCGCGATGGCCGCCGGCTACGTGGAAGGCGTGCGCGGCGTGCCGCTGCTGGCCCACCTGCTGTTCTGGTATTTCGGTGCGCCGGAGCTGCTGCCGGAAAGTTGGAAGCAGGCGCTTTACGAACATGACGTCGAGTTCGCCGGCGCGGCGGTGGCGCTGACGCTGTATGCCGCGGCCTACCTGGCCGAGGACATCCGCAGCGGCCTGCGCGCCGTGCCCGTGGGGCAGTTGGACGCTGCGCGCGCCTTGGGCCTGGGCTACGTCACGGCCATGCGGCTGGTGGTGCTGCCGCAGGCCGTGCGCACTACGCTGCCGCCGCTGCTGTCGCAGACGCTGAACCTGTGGAAAGACTCCAGCGTGGCCACCGTGGTGGGCGTGGGCGAATTGATGTACCAGGCCGCGCGCGTGGAGTCGGCGAGCTTTCGCAGCGCCAAAGCCTTCACCTTCGCGACGCTGGCCTACTTGACCGTGTCGCTGGCACTCACGGCGCTGGCTGCCCTGCTGCAGCGGCGCTGGACGCCAGGCGGCGCCTGAGACCGCCATGCTGGACCTCATTCACGACTTTGGCCTTTACTTCCTGATCGGCCAGTATCCCAACGGCCCGCTGGGCGGGCTGGCCTTGACGGTGCTGCTGTCGGCGCTGGCGCTGCTGGCCGCGATGCCGCTGGGCTTGGCCCTGGCGCTGGCGCGCGCCAGCCGATGGCGGGCGCTGCGCTGGCCCGTGGCGGCGCTAATCACCGTGGTGCGCGCGCTGCCGCTGCTGATGGTGGTGTTCTGGGCCTACTTCTTCCTGCCGGCCCTCACGGGCCAGCGCACCGGGCAATTCGGCACCATGCTGATGGCGCTGGTGCTGTTCGATGCCGTCTACCTGGCGGAAATCGTGCGCGCGGGGCTGCGCAGCGTGCCGCGCGGCCAGCGCGACGCCGCACGCGCGCTGGGCATGAGCGAGGCCGCGACGCTGCGCTCGGTGGTGCTGCCGCAGGCGCTGCGTGCCGTGCTGCCATCGCTGGTGAACCAGTTCGTGGCCACGATCAAGGCCACCTCGCTGGGCTACATCATCGGCCTGGGCGAGTTCTCCTTCGTCGCCACACAGGTCAACACGCTGGTGTTCACCCGCGCCGCCGAGGTCTACACGCTGCTGGCCTCGGGCTACTTTGTCCTGTGCTTTGGCTTGTCGCGCCTGGCCATGACGCTGGAGCGGTGCCTGTCGATGCGGGGCGGCGCGGTCAAGGACCGTGGCGCACGCGTTAACACCGCGGTACGCCTGGAGACAGCCGCCGGCCGATAGTCACCTGCGCTTGAATGCGCACCCGGGTTGGCAACAAGCCGGCCCGTGCGCTGTGCGCTCTTGGGCGCACCGGCGGCGCCTGCTATCGAACGCGCCAGCCAAGGGCAGATCGTGGTGGCGGCCGAGATCCGCGCCCACGAACAACGACGCATTCCTTCGATGGATATGCGTGCGCCGTCGTGTCATGTGCGCTGGAGAAAGCAGCAGCGCGGCACCGGACGCGTATATGCGGGCAGCGGCTATGCAGCGCGAAATTCATTCGTAGGCATGCGGCGACCGCTTTCCTACATTGCATCGGCCGAAACCTGTCATGACAGGTCAGATCCGATAGAGATGCCAACGCAACTACATATGTCGTCGACTGAACAAGCCACGCTGCACGGCCGCATCCGCGAGGAGCTGCGCGAGCGCATCCTGGGCGGTACCTGGCAGCCGCACGATCGCGTGCCCTCGGAGAGCGCGCTGATGGCGCAGTACGGCGTGAGCCGCATCACGGTGCGCCAGGCGTTGGGCGAGCTCGAAAGCGCACGGTTGATCTTCAAGGTGCCGGGCAAGGGCTCCTTCGTGGCCAGCGGCAAGCCGTTCCAGGAGCTGGGCCGGCTGCAGGGCTTCGCGGAAGCCATGAACGGCATGGGCCACGAGACGTTCAACCGCGTGCTGTCGCTGCACGACGTGGCTGCTGGCGCGCAGGTTGCAGAGCGGCTAGGGCTGGAGCCAGGCGCACCGGTGACCGAGGTGCGGCGCGTGCGCTACCTCGACCAGCAGCCGGTGTCGCTAGACCTCACGTGGCTGCCGCAGCGGCTTGGCCAGCGGCTGCGGCGCGAGGAGCTGGCGCGGCGCGACATCTTCCTGATCCTGGAGAACGACTGCGCCACGCCGCTGGGCCATGCCGATCTGGCGCTGGACGCCGTGCCGGCCAACGCCGAGGTGGCCGGCGCGCTGGGCCTCCCAGAAGGCGCGCCGGTGCTGCACATCGAGCGGCTCACCCATGACCAGGCCGGGCGGCCTATCGACTACGAACACCTGTACTGCCGCTCCGATACCTTCCAGTACCGCATGCGGCTGCAGCGGCGCTGACCCCTTTCCCCCTAAAGGCACCCAAAGAGGCATGACGATGCAGAGGATCGAACAGGAAGTGGACGTGCTCGTGATCGGCGGCGGCACGGCCGGGCCGATGGCCGCCGTCAAAGCCAAGCAGGCCAACCCCGAGCTGCGCGTGCTGCTGCTGGAGAAGGCCAACGTCAAGCGCAGCGGCGCCATTTCCATGGGCATGGACGGCCTCAACAACGCCGTCATCCCCGGCCACGCCACGGCCGAGCAGTATGTGCGCGAGATCACCATCGCTAACGATGGCATCGTCAACCAGAAGACGGTGATGGCCTATGCGCGCAACAGCTTCCCGATGATCGAGGAGCTCGACCGCTGGGGCGTGCGCTTCGAGCGTGACGAGACCGGCGATTACGCGGTGAAGAAGGTGCACCACATGGGCTCGTACGTGCTGCCCATGCCAGAGGGGCACGACATCAAGAAGGTGCTGTACCGCCAGCTCAAGCGCACACGCGTGGAGATCACCAACAGGCTTGTGGCCACGCGGCTGCTCACGGGCGAGGACGGGCGCGTCGCCGGGGCCATGGCCTTCGACTGCCGCACGGCGGACTTCCACGTTATCCGTGCGAAGTCGGTGGTGCTGTGCTGCGGCGCGGCGGGCCGCCTGGGCCTGCCGGCCTCGGGATACCTGTTCGGCACCTACGAGAACCCGGCCAACGCCGGGGACGGCTACTCGATGGCCTATCACGCTGGCGCGGAACTCTCGGGCATCGAGTGCTTCCAGATCAACCCGCTCATCAAGGACTACAACGGCCCGGCCTGCGCCTACGTCACCGGTCCCTTTGGCGGCTACACCACCAACGCCGAAGGCCAACGCTTCATCGAGAGCGACTACTGGAGCGGCCAGATGATGTGGGAGTTTTTCCAGGAGCTGCAGGGCGGCAAGGGCCCGGTGTTCCTCAAGCTCGACCACTTGGCCGAGGAGACCATCTCTACCATCGAGACCATCCTGCACACCAATGAGCGTCCGAGCCGCGGGCGCTTTCACGCAGGGCGCGGCACCGACTACCGCGAGCGCATGGTGGAGATGCACGTCTCCGAAATCGGCCTGTGCAGCGGGCATTCCGCATCGGGCGTGTGGGTCAACGAGCACGCGCAGACGACGGTTGCGGGCCTGCACGCCGCAGGCGACATGGCTTGCGTGCCGCACAACTACATGCTGGGTGCCTTTGTCTACGGGCGCCTGGCCGGCGAGAGCAGCGCGCGCTTCTGCGCCGAGCACGACTTCGCCACGGTGAACGCGGCCCAGGTCGAGCGCGAGCAGCAGCGCGTGTGGGCGCCGCTGCTGCGCGAGCGCGGGCTGCCGCCCAACCAGGTCGAATACAAGCTGCGCCGCATGGTCAACGACTACCTGCAGCCGCCCAAGGTGACACGCAAGATGGAGATCGGGCTGGAGCGATTCGAGGACATCCGCCACGACCTCGAAGCGATCAAGGCCCGTGATGCGCACGAGCTCATGCGCGCGCTGGAGGTGCACGCCATCCGTGACTGCGCCGAGATGGCGGCGCGCGCCTCGCTGTTTCGCACCGAGAGCCGCTGGGGCCTGTACCACGCCCGCGTCGACTTCCCCGAGCGCAACGACGCCGAGTGGTTCTGCCATGCCCAGCTCCGAAAGGACGCCGCCGGCCGCATGGTGAGCTTCAAACGCCCGGTCGGGCCCTACATCGTGCCCATCGACGACACCGAGAAAACCGCCTACCACCGGCTGCGCATCCCGGCGGTACAGGCCGTTGCCGCCTGAGAAGGAGAGCCTCGCATGCAACTCGCCCCCATCGCCCAGCATCCCGCAGCCGTGCCCGTCACGGTCGATGCCGACAAGTGCATTGCCCACAAGGGCTGCACCGTCTGCGTGGACGTGTGTCCGCTCGACGTGCTGGCCATCGACCTGGTCAAGGGCTCGGCCTACATGAAGTTCGACGAGTGCTGGTACTGCATGCCCTGCGAGAAGGACTGCCCCACCGGTGCCGTGCACGTCGATATCCCCTACCTGCTGCGATAGACGAGGGAGCCTGCCTTGAATCCATTGAAATCCCTGCTCGGCGTGGCCCTGGCCACAACGCTGGCCGCTGCCCAGGCCGGCGAGACCATCCGCGTGGCCATCGGCACGCAGGACACCACCATCAACTGCGTCACCGGCGGCCTGCTCATCCGCGAGCTCAAGCTGCTGGAAAAATACCTGCCGCGCGACGGCCGCTACAAGGACGTGCAGTACGACGTCCAGTGGAAGAACTTCACCTCGGGCGCGCCGCTGACCAACGAGATGGTGGCCGACAAGCTCGACATCGGCTCCATGGCCGACTTCCCCGGTGCCAACAACGGCGCCGCCTTTCTCAAGGCCGGCAAGCAGAGTCTGTTCGTCACCGTGCTGTCGGGCAGCACGCTGGGCAGCGGCAATGGCATCGTGGTGCCGCGCGACTCGAAGGTCACGGCACTGTCGGAGCTCAAGGGCCGGACCATCTCGGTGCCCTTTGCCTCCACCGCGCACGGCATGCTGCTGCGCGCGGTGGCCAACCTGGGCTGGGACCCGCAGAAGGACGTCAACATCATCACCCAGGCGCCGGAGGTGGCGGGCCCGGCGCTGCAGGCTGGCAAGATCGAGGCGCACGCCGACTTCGTGCCCTTCGCCGAGCTGTTCGAGCACCGCGGCATCGCGCGCAAGATCTTCGACGGCGCCCAGGCCAACGTGCCCACCTACCACGGCTCGCTGGTCAACGCCGAATACGCACGCAAGTATCCGGAAGTGCTAGTGGCGTTCCTGCGCGCGGCCATCGAGGCCGACCGGCTGCTGGCTGCGGAGCCGGAGAAGTACAGCGAGCTCGTCGAGAAGGTCACCGGCATCGAGGCGGCGGTGGTCTACCTCTACCACGGGCCGCTGGGGCTGCAGACGCGCGACTTCACCTGGAAGCCCGAGTACCGTGGCGCGCTCAAGACCTCCATCGAGACTCTGAAGCTCATGGGCCGCGACTCGCCGCTGGACGCCGCCACCTTCGTGGACGACCGCTTCGTTCGCGCCGCCTTCAAGCAGTCGGGCCTGGACTACGAGGCGCAGCTGGCGCGCCAGGACAAGCTGCTGCTCAAGGCCAACGACGCGCTCAACGGCAAGCCCATCACTGACGTGCAGCGCGCCGCGGGCTTGTGGGTGCAGGGCGAGCCCCGGGTGCGCCACTACGCCAGCATCGAAGGCGCCTTCGCGGATCTGCAGAAGGTGCAGCAATCCGGCGGCAAGGCACGCGCCGTGTACGTGCACGACCTGATCCACCGCATCAAGCTGCTCGCACCCAACGCCTGGTTCGTCGCCGATGCCAAGGGGCAGCTCAGCGCCTTCCTGCAAAAGGACGCCGCCACGGCCTACGCCGCTGCCAACAAGGGGCGCGTGCTGGACTTCGGCGCCGCACAGGCCTCGGCCAAAGCCACGCTGTGACGGGTGCCATGAGCAGTCTTCATCCTCCTTCCGCACTGGCCGCACTGGCCGCCGTGGCCGCCGAAGCGCCGCGTGCGGCGCTGCCTGCAACTGCCCATGCGCGGCGTTGGGGCCGCCTTGGCGCGCAGTTGGCCTCGGTTGCGGCTTGCTTGCTGATGTGGCATCTGGCCGTGCAACTGCGCCTGAACTTGGGCCTCATCACTTTCGCAAACGTGCCCTCGCCGGCCGAGGTGCTGGAAGCGGCCTGGGCACTGCTGCACTCGCCCAAGCTCGCCGGGCACCTCGTCAGCAGCCTGCTGCGCGTGGGGCTGGGCTTTGGCATCGCGGCCGTGCTGGGCGTGGTGCTGGGTCTGGCGGTCGGGCGCTGGCGCTGGGCACGCAATTTCCTGCTGCCCCCGCTGGAGGTGCTGCGGCCCATTCCCGCGGTGGCGTGGATCCCGCTGTCCATCCTCATGTTCCCGTCGTCCGAGGGCAGCATGGTGTTCATCACCTTCGTGGGCGCGCTGTTTCCGATCCTGCTCAACACCATCCACGGCGTGGAGTCGGTCGACGCAAGGCTCGTGGCCTCGGCGCGCAGCCTGGGCACGCGCGGCTGGCGCCTCTTCAGCGAGGTCATCGCGCCAAGCGCGGCGCCCAGCATCGTCACGGGGTTGTCCATCGGCATGGGCACCTGCTGGTTCTGCCTCGTCACCGCCGAGATGATTGCCGGTCAGTTCGGCATCGGCTACTACACCTGGGAGTCCTACACCGTGCAGAACTACGCCGGCATCGTGGTGGGCATGCTGCTCATCGGCGCCTTGGGCATGGGCAGCAGCGCGATCATCCGCCGCGCCGGCGAGCGGCTCATGCCGTGGCACCGGCCGCAGGGAGCGGCGCAATGACGGCCGTGCCGACTCCGCATGGCGGGCGCATCGCCGTGGAGCGCGTGAGCATCGAGCTCGGCACGGGCGCGGGCCGGTTCGAAGTGCTGCACGACGTGTCGCTGGCGGCCGAGCCCGGCGAACTGGTGTGCCTGCTCGGCCCCTCGGGCTGCGGCAAGTCCACACTGCTGGGCGCCCTGGCCGGGCACCTGCAACCCGCGCGCGGGCGCCTGACGCTTGACGGTCAGCCCATCGCGGGACCGGACCCGCAGCGCGGCCTGGTGTTCCAGCAGCACACGCTGTTTCCGTGGAAGACGGTGCTCGACAACGTGGCCTACGGTCTGAAGATGAAGGGCGTGCCGCGCATGCAGCGGCAGGAGCAAGCCGCCGAGATGCTGGCACTCGTGGGCCTGTCCGGCTTCGCGCACCGCTACCCTCGCGAGCTCTCCGGCGGGATGCAGCAGCGCGTGGAAATCGCGCGGGTGCTCGTCAACCGGCCGCGCGTGCTGCTCATGGACGAGCCCTTCGGCGCGCTCGATGCGCTCACGCGCTCGCGCATGCAGGAACTGCTGCTGGAGCTGTGGGCGCTCCTGCGTACCACCGTCGTCTTCGTCACCCACGACATCGATGAGGCGCTGTTCCTGGCCGATCGAGTGCTGGTGCTGGGCCCGCGGCCCGGGCGCATCGTCGAGGAGCTGCCAGTGCCGTTTGAACGCCCCCGCCACGCGAGCCTGCTGACTGACCCTGCCTTCGTGGCGCTCAAGCGCCGTTGCCTGGAGCTCCTGCGCCCTGATGCCGGTGCCGGCGCTCCAGCCCTCGACCGCCTCTCGCCGCTGGGCGCTGCCCGGCCTGTTGCCCGTTACGCCGCCTGATGCCAATGACTGCCCCTGCCTTTAACAATTCCTTTGAGTACGCGGAGCTGCTGCGCCGCCTGGTCAGCGAGGACCCCTCCGAGCGCCGCGTGGCGCTGCTGGAGGCGGCCGACCTGGGCGACGAGGCGCTGCTGCCCGCGCTGGCGCAGCGGCTGCGCAGCGACCCCGAGGCGGCACTGCGCGCCGAGGCCGCGCGCGCCCTGGCCGGCTGGGACGACGCCGACGTGGTCGAAGCGTTGGCGCAGGCGCTCACCGACGAGGCGGCCGTACGCGAGGCCGCCGCGCAGGCGCTGGCGGAGCTGCGCGATCCCGCCACGGCGGCGGGCCTGGTGCAGCACGCGTGGCATGCGGACGCTTTCACCTGCGCGGCGGCGCTGCGCGGGTTGCGGGAGCTGCGCCTGGACACGGCGGCAGCGCCGGCGCTGGCCGCGCTGCAGCGGCCTGAAGGCCCGGTGCGGCGCGAAGCCATCGGCGTGCTGGGCTGGCTCCGGCACGCGCTCGCGCTGCCTCTGCTGGCGCGTACGGCGGTCGAGGATGCGGATGCCGAGGTACGCCGCGCCGCCACCGGGGCCCTGGGGTTAGCCGGCCCGGACGAGCTGGCTGTTGTGCTGCCGGCCCTGCTTGCGGCACTGAACGATGCGACTTGGCCGGTACGGGAAGAAGCGGCCACCACGCTGGGCAAGCTGCGCCCGGAGGACCCCGCCGCGATCCGGGCACTGTGCGCGTCAATGGAGGATGACTACTGGCAGGTACGGCTGCGGGCCGCGCGCGCCCTGGGGCGGCTGCGCTCGCGCGACGCGCTGCCGGTACTCACCGAGGCACTGGCACACCCGGCCGGCAACCTGCGCAAGGAGGCCGCGATCGCACTGGGTGAGATTGGCGACGCGCGGGCAGCGGTGGCGCTGCACGTGGCCGAGGCCGACCCGGACCCCGAAGTGCGCAAGGCCGCGCGCCTGGCGCTAACGCGGTTGGCCCCGCTTGCAGGCGCATGAGTGCCGCTGCGCCCGTGACCATCGAACTGAGCCCCGATCAGCTGCGACTGCGCTGGCCCGACCGGGACACGGCTCTCGATGCCGGCACGCTGCGGGCGGCCTGCCGCTGTGCCGGATGCCGCGCGGTGACCCTAGCCAGCACCGGCCCTGAAGCCAGGCAGCGCGTAGAGCTCACCGGCGCGGAGCCAGTTGGCCACTATGCCCTGCAGCTGCGCTTCAGCGACGGGCACGAGCGAGGCATCTACCCGTGGTCGATGCTATGGGAGCTCGCGCAGGGCAAGCAGGAAGTAACCGGCGGGTATGGTTGAACCAGTGACCCTTGTCTGTCCTGCCGTCGTGCTTGTGCGCGAAGCACCTCTTGCCAAACCAGATTATTACGGAGCAGTTGACGTAATGCTCGTAGTCAGCACGGAAGTAGGAAATAAGTCCAAATAGGCGGAGCACTGACGTATCACTACCGAGCCGCTATGCGGCGCTTAACGAACTGACATAATAAATTCCATGCACTGGTACCGGCGCGGTCAGGAATCAAGCTTTCCGGGGTCCCCTGCAGTTCCGTAGCCTTCGGTTCGGCCTGACCACTCTCGATTTCCCCTGCGCTTTGGCGCATTAGAGTTGGGCCGCTTTGAGCCCCAATCAACTGCCGAGCGCTGCCAAATTGAGTTCATAGGACTTGCCCAGCCAAAGCGCCGAGTCACGATGGTCACGCAGTTCATCGCCTGTGTTTGGATGCACGAACACATCCAATGTGTCGTGATTTAGCGCGAGCCAGCTAATGACCTGCGAAAAGTTTCCCGGTGAGAGCGCCAGCTGATAGCTCCACATAGGGTGCGGACCAACAGGTTTTTCATGAAAACGGCCAATTTCCACTTGGCTAGCGAGTTCTATGTCGATCGCCTCACGGAGCGCCCAAGCCTTAGATCGACTGGCTGAATCGAAATACACATGAGCGTGCCAGCTTTCAATGATCGAATGGTCCCGAAGCTCCATATTCCTATCCTTGTGCAAGCGACTACACTTTTACAAAGGCCGTCTTCTTTTCCTTCTTCCAGATCTTTCCAGATCTTTCCAGAAATTGCCCGCTGTGGCGGCCTCTTCGTACCTTATAAGCCTTCTGAGCCCTCTGCTTGACTCAAGGCAGTGGAAAACAACGCGCGCATGGAGGCGCTGGTGAAGATCACAAGCGCGGCTTCCTAGCCGTGATCGCCGCTCTCGCGGCGTGCAAGGCCATGGAGGAGGCGCTACGCCGGCGCGTGGCCGTTCTTAAAGCGTTGGTTCGGCCACGGCGCTGCTGTTTGATGCGCAGGGAGTTGCTGGTGTCAAGGAGCAAGGGTGCTGCTGCTGAGGCGCTGCGCGATGGCCGCCGCCGAGCCTCCTGCAGCACGAAGGGCTGCCAAGCTCTGCGCTACGAACTGGTGGACCTGAACCCCAATGACGGCATCACGCCCTACGTGCGCTTTACCGGCCAGTCCTATGCGGAGAGCTACCCGGCACACCGCTACCACTTCACCGTCTACGCCTTGAAGCTCGACAAGCTGGAGTTGCCGCCCAAGGCCACCGCCACCGCCACCGCAAGCCTGGCCGGCTTCATGGTCAACGCCAACGCCTTGGGCAAGGCTAAGTTCACCAGCACTTATCAACGCTGAGCGGAAGGCTGGCGTCGAGGATCGACGTTGCCGCTGCTGAGGTTTAAAGCTGGTGCCAGATGGCGGCACGCTTTGAGCCAGTCAGAGGTCTTGCATGTGCGATCTCGTCCACGCCGGCTCACCTGCGAGACGGCTGGGCAGCAGCACAACCGTGGCGCCATGCCTGGCCAGCGTGGAGCAGGCCTTGGTCCAGCCGGTGGCAGAGGCCAACGCCCGCACGCTCAAGGAATTGCGAATGCGGCCAGGGGCATCGCTCACAGACCAATCCGCGCCGTGCCGCTTCATTGACACGAACAGCCTTGGTGCGGGCTGGGGGCGAGCTCAAGGCGGAAATCCCGAGTCCATCCTCCTTGCGTAGTAGTGGTGCGATGCGCTGCCATCCTTCCATCAGCCGACACCGGCAGGCCAATGGGAGGATGTCGCGGCGGCCACGATGCGTCGACACTTCCATGCCCCGGCAGCATCAAGCCCGGCGCGGTTCGACGACGATCAAGAGGATGTCATGAGTGGATGTGGCGGTGGTTCGAGTGGCGGTTGTGGCTGTGGCTGTAGCGGCGGCGGGCGCTCGCGACAGGGGCAGACGGTGAGCGCGCTGACCGTGGACCCGGCAGCCCCGGTGGCGCGCGTCAACGGTGTTGCGTTGCACGCGCCGGACTGGTGCCCGCCCCAAGAGGAACTACGCCAGCGCGTGACTTTCGAGTTGCTGCGCCAGGCGGCACAGCGCGATGGCTTGCTCGACGCCCGCGACGTGCCCTATCTCGACGGCAGCCTAAGCACGACGGCCGGCTTGGCCATCGACACGCTGCTGGAGCGGGAGCTGAAGCTGCCGGACACCGGCGACGAGACACAGCAGCAGCAGGCCTGGGTACAGGCGCTGCGCCAGTACCTGCGCCAGTTGGTCGCTCAGGCGCGGCTGGAGCGCGTTGACTTCGAGGTGGTGAGCGACGCGCTGCTGGCGTAGTCCGTGCAGCGCCCTGCTGCATCGGGTGGCGTGCCAGCCGCTGCGTCTCCAGCACGTGCATGTCGGGCTCACTTGTCTCGGGCGCCCGACTGCTAGCGCAGCAGGTCGCCAACGCTGCACTGCAGCCTCCTGTGCAGCGAGCGGCCCGCCGGTGCGGTATACCGCTTCGCCACGCACGCAGCCCTGCCCAACGAAAGATGGGCTTGCTCGATGACCCGACGCCATTTCCAGCTGCGCAGCTTCGCCATGCGTTGAGCGTGAATGAGAGCCGCCGGCGCATTCGAAACCAGGGCGATGCGGCTTTCGGGCGCCGCCCTCGCCAGCGTGACCGTGGAGTCACGGCGGTTGCATGATCAACTCCGCATAGGAAGGCTTCACGCAGTCTCCCTGCCTGACTCGGCGCGCAGGAACTCGCGGTCCTGCAAGACGCGCCACAGCAGCTTGCCCGAGTCCAAACGCGGCAGCGAGGCCACGAACTTCACGACACGTGGGCACTTGTAGGCGGCCAGGTGCTGTCGTGTCCAGTGCATCAGCGCACGTTTGTCCACGTCGGCAGAGCTGGTGCGGCGCACAACCAAGGCCTTGACCGCTTCGCTGCGGCGCGCGTCCGGCGTGGCCACCACGCAAACTTCCTGCACCGCGGGATGGCGGTACAGCAGCGCTTCGACCTCGGCCGGCCAGACCTTGAGGCCACCGCAGTTGATCATGCGCTTGAGCCGGTCGGTCATGAAGAAGTAGCTCTCTTCGTCCACGCGGCCGAAGTCGCCGGTGCGCAAAAAGCGCTTGCCCTCGATGCACATGAACGCCGCGGCATCGGCTTGCGGCTGGCGCCAGTAGTCGCGCATGAGTTGCGGCGCGTGGACGACGATCTCGCCGCTGGCACCGGGGGGCACCTCGCGCAGCGTGCGCGGATCGATGACGCGTGCGTCGACGCCAAACAGCGGCAGTCCCAGGCACTGCGCCTTGGGACGGTGTGGCGGGTTCAGGTGCGTGGCGGCCATGGTTTCCGACAGACCGTAGCCTTCGATGTAGTCCAGCCCCGTGCGCGCCTTGAGCTGCTGCGCGACGGCCTGCGGCATGGCCATGCCTCCGCCGCGGATCCGCACGTGTCGTCGCCCGTGGGCGCGACGATGACGTGCTCCAGTGCCGGGCTCCATGGCGGGCCATGGGCTGTCACGAAGGCGACCTTCGCGCCGCTATCCGCGCAGCGCTCGTGCTGCTCCTGCTCGCTGGCGCCCGGATGCAGCGGCACCACGACCGCATCGGCACGCAGGATGGCGTAACAGGCCAGCGCCCAGTGCGGGCCGCTGTGCAGTGCCAGCACGACGCGGTCGCCACGCGCAACGCCGGCGGCGTGCTGCAGCCAAGCCGCGAGGACATCGGCCTGTGCGAGGAACTGGGCGAAGCTCAATGCCTTGTCGCCGCACACGATGAAGGGCTTGTGCGGATGGCGTCGCGCCGCGGTCTCGACAATGCAAAACAGGTGCGTCGCTGGTGGCACCACGTCATGGGGCACACCCGGCGGCCAGTGTGGCGAAGGCGCCGCTGCCCCGTGGCAGTCAATGGCTGGCAACGGAAGGCCTCCTTGCAGTCGATGAAGGTGCCACAGCAGTGCTCTCGCCGAGCGCGGGCTGCCGGCTGAGGCGCGGTCCTCGTCGTCCTAGAAAAAAGGCCGGCACTTGGCCGGCCTAAGAAAACATCCGGGGCGAAGGGTGGACGCCCAAGAAGGAGGACAACGCCGTCGCGCCTGGTCCGAACACAGCCTGGACTGGTTTCGGAGCCAATGACGTTGACGACGAAACGCATCGTAGCAACGGTACAAACGTTGTCCTTGAAGCAGTTCAAGACACGAGCAATGAATAGCCTGATGGAAAAAAGGCCCTTCGGCAACGAGGAAAACTTCGTGCGGGACGCAACACGCCTGCCATGGCGACCCGCCGCAGCTTCAACCTGGGTTGTGTAATCGTTTAACTTCGCAACCATACACAGAAAAATTACAGTCGCGACTCTGGATTTATGGAGTGTCGAGCCGGCTTCTTGCCGTACTGCTGGTGTTTCTCAAAACCACACCGAAGGGCTCAACGCGTTGCCGAACCAAGGTGTCGAGCCTGCAGGTTCGCCAATGTCTGACCCCGGTCAACCTCGGGTTGGTGACTCCACAGGGACACTATCCGTAGTGTTTTAAACCAGCTGCAGACCATACATCTAGCGCATCAGTATGATTGACTCCATCGCCTCACTGCCTCAGGAAGACGGCTGTACCTGCGCGCCCGTAGCTGTCGTCAAGCGCGAAGGGAAACTCGTGGCCTTTGACGCCTCGAAGATCGAGCGCGCGCTGGCATGTGCCGGAGCGGCCACTGGCGAGTACGACGCCCTGCAAGCCACGGAGTTGGCCAGCCAGGTTGTGGCACGGCTGGCAAGACGCGTGGCCAGCATTGAATACATCCAGGACCAGGTGGAGCGCGTGCTCAATGAACGGGGCCACTTCGCCACCAGCCGCGCCTACATCGTCTACCGCGAGCAGCATCGCGCCCTGCGGCTGGACCGTGCCACCGCCGTGAACGTCGAGCGCTCGGTCAATGAATACCTGGCGAGGCAGGACTGGCGGGTGCAGGCCAATGCCAACCAGGGGTACTCGCTGGGCGGGTTGATCCTCAACGTCTCGGGCAAGGTCATTGCCAACTACTGGCTCAATCATGTGTATCCGCCTGCGATTGGGCTGGCCCACCGGGAAGCGGACCTGCACATCCACGACTTGGACATGCTGTCGGGCTACTGCGCCGGCTGGTCGCTGCGCACGCTGCTGCACGAGGGCCTCAATGGCGTGCCCGGCAAGGTCGAGGCAGGATCGCCGCGCCATCTCTCCAGCGCCGTAGGCCAGATCGTCAACTTCCTCGGCACGCTGCAAAACGAGTGGGCGGGCGCCCAGGCGTTCAGTTCCTTCGACACTTATCTCGCGCCTTATGTGCGCAAGGACGCTCTGTCCTATGAGCAGGTGCGCCAGTGCATGCAGGAGCTGATCTACAACCTCAACGTCCCCTCCCGCTGGGGCACACAGACGCCCTTCACCAACCTGACGTTCGACTGGACCTGTCCGCAGGACCTGCGCGAGCAGGTGCCGGTGATCGGTGGCCAGGAGCAGCCGTTCTGCTATGGCGACCTGCAGGACGAAATGGACCTGATCAACCGTGCCTACATCGACGTGATGATGCAGGGCGACGCCAAGGGCAGGGCGTTCACGTTTCCCATCCCGACCTACAACATCACCCGCGACTTCGACTGGGAGCACCCCAATACGCTGGCGCTGTTCGAGATGACCGCGAAGTACGGATTGCCGTACTTCCAGAACTTCCTGAATTCCGACCTCGATCCGCACATGGTGCGCTCCATGTGCTGCCGCCTTCAGCTGGACCTGCGCGAGTTGCTCAAGCGCGGCAACGGCCTGTTCGGCTCTGCCGAGCAGACTGGCTCGCTGGGCGTGGTCACGCTGAACTGCGCGCGGCTGGGCTACCTGTACGCGGGCGACGAGCCGGCACTGCTGCGACGCACCGACGAGCTCATCGAGCTGGCGCGCGAGAGCCTGGAGATCAAGCGCAAGCTCATCCAGGGTCTCATTGACAACGGCCTGTTTCCCTACACCAAGCGCTATCTCGGCACCCTGCGCAACCACTTTTCCACGGTGGGGGTCAACGGCCTCAACGAGATGATCCGCAATTTCACGGACGACGCCGAGGACATCACCACGCCGTGGGGCGAGGAGCTCGCTTTGCGCTACCTCGACCATATCCGTGGGCGCATCGTGCAGCTGCAGGAGCAAACCGGGCATCTCTACAACCTGGAGGCTACGCCGGCCGAAGGCACCACTTACCGCTTTGCCAAGGAAGATCGCAAGCGCCTGCCCGGCATCCTGCAAGCAGGCACGGCCGAGCAACCGTACTACACCAATTCGTCGCAGCTGCCCGTGGGCTTCACGAGCGATCCCTTCGACGCCTTGCAGCGTCAGGAAGCGTTGCAGCGCAAGTACACGGGTGGCACCGTCCTCCATTTGTATCTGGGTGAGCGGGTTTCGTCAGCCCTTGCATGCCGCGAGCTGGTTCGGCGCGCGCTCATGCGATTTCGGCTGCCTTACATCACCATCACGCCGACCTTCTCGATCTGCCCGACTCATGGCTACCTGGCCGGCGAGCACGCCTACTGCCCCGAATGCGATGAGCAGGCGCTTGCGCGCAAGGCCCGAGCGGCGGCTGCTGAAACCGCCTGACCGACCGACTCTTTCACGACCCCACCTAGGAGTTTTCATGAGCAACCATCTTTCGACCACAGCCCACCCTCAACTGGCCGAACACGAACGCCAGCGCTGCGAGGTCTGGACGCGTGTCATGGGCTATCACCGCCCCGTGGCGTCGTTCAACATCGGCAAGCAAGGCGAGTTCAACGAGCGCCTCTACTTCGCCGAGCCGCCGCAGGCACGCACGACAGTGCATTCCGGTGTCTGAAGTACTCTTGGTGGGCGGCTTTGAGCCATTTTCCACGACCGACTGGCCGGGCAAGCTGTGTGCGGTAGTGTTTGTGCAAGGCTGCCCATGGCGATGCGGCTATTGCCACAACCCTGGCCTGCAGCCGCGGCAACGGCCGGAAGGCACGCCGCACTGGCGCGACATCCTGGTGTTCCTGGAGCACCGTCGCGGCCTGCTTGACGGTGTCGTGTTCAGCGGCGGAGAGCCCACCATCGATCCGGGCCTGGGCGATGCCATCACGCAGGTCCGGGACTTGGGATTTCAGGTGGGTCTACATACGGCGGGTATCCACACGCGACGGCTGATTTCGGTGCTGCCCCAAGTGGATTGGATCGGTCTGGATCTCAAGGCCGGTGAGGCGGCCCACGACCGCATCACCGGCGTTCCGGGCAGTGCCAGAGCCGGGCTCGACGCGCTCACGCTCGTGGCGGGCAGCGGCGTGGAGGTCGAAGTCCGCACGACTTTCGATCCTGGGCTGCTCGACGACTTGGACCTGTTAGAGATGGCGCGGACGCTACGCGGCACAGGTGTTGGACAGTGGACCCTGCAGCGACGCCGCTGGTTGCAGCCTGAACCGCACATGGCGCCACCGCCTTCGCAACGGCTGCTTGACGAGATAGGGCAGTTGGGCCTGCGTATCCAACTGCGTTGACCCGCAGTGGCAGCAAGGCTGCAGCGCCCATCCATCGGCACATGAAGGCGCGGCACATCCATCCAACAAGGCGCGCTGCCGGCGGCTGCAGTCGTGACATGCCAAGTCGAGGAAGAAACCCGCGGACGCGGCCTGAAACCGGCTTTTCTCCTTCACCGGCGCCCCGCAATGGGCTTGCTGCCGCGAGGCTGACCCACCGTATTGGGCGGTCAACGCATGTGTCGCTGACAAGGCTCAAAACCATGAGGGCGGCGGCCGGCAAGGATGCGCGCAACCGCCCTCGTTTCTACAACCTTGACTGCGCCGCCCATGCCTGCTGCACACCACCCGGATTTCCTGCCTCTCGTCTACAGCTGTTCCGGGTGCTCCAGTGCTGCGCAGTTCGCCAATGACCTCGCGTTGCGCCTGGATCGGGAGGGCGTGGCACAAATGTCCTGCATTGCTGGTGTTGGCGGCAACGTCCCCAGCCTGGTGCGTCGGGCACAGGAGGCCATTGCCAGCGGACGACCCATTCTGGCCATCGACGGCTGCGTGCTGGCATGCGCCAGGGCCTGCTTGGACCAACGTGGTGTGCGTCCCACGGAACATCTGCAACTGGGCCAGGAGGGCGTGAAGAAGCAGTACCACACCGACTTTGATCCGCAGCAATTCGAACGCCTTTATGCGCAGCTCAAGGCGCGCGTGCAGGTAATGGCAGTTGCGGCGCGACCGGTTGCCACAGCCACACGCCGCTGAAGCGAAAGGCCACGAACGCAGGGAAGTTCTGCACTTCCAATCCCCGGCCTGGTCGAACCGCAACTCGGTGCCACCCATGCCGGCAAGCTCACGCCGGCGCAATACCGCGAGCTGGCAACGCAGGTGGAAGCCGAGGTCGGCGGCATCGTTGCCAACTGCAGGCTCGAACCGAAGCCCGACGCGATGCTGCGCCTGGTGATCGCCGATATCGGCGCGGGCACCGACGCAATGGCCGGCAAGGACGCCAAGACCCGCCCGGCGCTGGGCCTGGTCAAGATGGCTGAAAACCTCAACCAGTACGGCAGCCATTTCGACTACCCTGGTTTCGAGCCGATCCACAACGCCCACTGAAATCCCAAGGAGACGATCATGAAGTTCACGACTCCTCAACCCCTACAACACGAACACGAAGCCCTGCACGAGCAGCTGTACCAGGCCACGCAGGCCGGCGGCGAGGTCAGCGAGGCGGCCAAGAAGTTGGTGCACCTGATGCACCCGCACTTCGCCAAGGAAGACCAGATCGCGCTGCCGCCGCTGGGCCTGCTCGCAGCGCTGGCGCGCGGCGAATGGAACGCCGAGATGGTGCAGGTGCTGCCGCTCACCGAGCAGCTTGAGGCTGAGCTGCCGCAGATGCTCGCCGAACACCAGAGCATCGTCGCAGCCTTGAACAAGCTGCGTGAGGTCGCCGCGCGCGCCGGCCGCGGCGACATCGTCGCGTTCGCCGAAGCCCTGGTCGAACATGCACGCACCGAGGAAGAGGTGATGTACCCGGCCGCGGTGCTCGTGGGCCAGGTGGTGCGGCAACGGCTGGGCCAGCGAGCAGCTGCGCCGGCGCAAGAAGTGCGAGCATGAAGACGCCCGCCTTCTTCGATGCAGTGCCGGCGATCGTGGTCGCCGATCCGTTGGCCGAGATGCTCGGTGCGGCCGAGGGCGGGCTGATCGAGTACCAATACGTCGATGCGGTCAAGCTCGCCGGCCACTCGTGCCCGACCGTGGCCGGTGCCTGGCTGATGACGCGTGCGGCGCTGGCGCGGCTGTACGCGAGCGAGACACCGCGGCGCGGTGAGATCCGCGTTGAGTTGCGCCAGGGCGTCGACGGGGGCGTGGCCGGTGTGATCGCTGGCGTGGCGGGCCTGGTGACCGGCGCGGCCAACGAGGGCGGCTTCAAGGGACTGGCGGGCCGCTTCGCGCGCCAGGGCCTGCTGCGCTTCGGTGTGGCGATGAGCGGCGACATACGCTTCACGCGGCTGGACAACGGGCGATGGGTCGAACTGTCGCACCGGCCTCAGGCGGTACCGCGGCCCGCCGGCTTGAGCGGGCTGCTGCGCGATGCTCTGGCGCCGCAGGCGCCAGCCGCGGCACGGCGCGCTTTCGCCGACGCCTGGCAAAGCTGGGTTCAGGCGATCCTGACCGAACATGCCGACGACCCGGCGTTGATCGGGTTGGTGTCCTGAGACACATGGCGCGCCGCGAGATCGCGCCCGCGGCCTTCCTCGCCGGCGTGCCGCTGTTCAAGGCACTCGACGCCGCCACCCTGGCCCGCCTGGCGGCCGCCACCACGCGGCGTGCGCTCAAGCGCGGCGAGACGCTGTTTCGCAAGGGCGATCCGGTCACCGGCATGTACGTCGTTGTCTATGGCGAGGTCAAGCTGATCGCCACCACGCCGGCGCGCGGGCAGCGGCTCGCGGGCATCGTCGGGCCAGGGCAGAGTTTTGACTCCTGATGTCGCGCCTTGCTCGACGCCTCGATCGTGCGCGCCGGCAGTGCGGTGGCGACCGTTGTTCTGCGAAGACCGCGGGGGTGGCAGCTTCTTTACGCGGGCAGTCTTCACTCCGCCAGCCAGCGCGCCGCGGGCCAGTGCTTGCGGTCCACGGCTTCCCGCATGGTTTCGACCAGCAACTCCACGACGCAGCGCACGGGCAGGGTCGTCTGCCGGTTGGTGGGCAGCGCCAGCACGATCTTGCGTAGCAGCGTAGGTTGCGTAAGCGGGGCTGCGTTCAACAGGCCTCGCGCGATGTCTTCCGCCACGGCGATGGAGGGCAGGATCGTCAAGCCATGGCCTCCTAACACCAAGCTTCTCTGCACGCTCAACGCATTGGTCTCCGCCACGACCTGAAGCTGCAGGCTCTGTAGCGCCGCAGCATGGTCTACCAAGGCCCGGATGCCGTGCGGCGCGCTGGGCAGTATGAGCGGCTTCGTCGCAAGCTCCCTCAGCGTCACAGGCACGTCCCGCTTCAGGCCGGAGTCGGGCAGCCCTACGGCCCACAGGCCTTCCTCCAGCAACTGCCGTGTCTGGATGGCTGGCGTGGGCTTCGGGTCGTAGAGCAAGGCCGTGTCAATCTCGCCCGCTTCCAACCAGCGTTGCAAGTAACCGGCGTACCCCATCGAGATGCGTACGCGAATGCCGGGATAGCGCGCCGCGACGGCCGTCACCAGTGCACTGGACAGCAGGTCGCAGGCGCTGGGCAGCAGGCCCACTGTGACGATGCCGCCGATGCTCCCGCGCGCCGGCGCGATCTCGGCGCGGGCCCGGTCGAGCTCGTTAAGCACCCGCCGGGCGTACTCGACCAGCGTGCGGCCTGCCTCGGTGAGGTCCATACCATGGCGGCTGCGCTCGAACAGCGTCACGCCCAATTCCTCCTCCAGCAGCTTGAGCTGGCGCGACACGGCCGGCTGGACGATGTTGAGTACGGTCGAGGCTCGCGTGACGTTGCCTGTTTCGGCAACGGTCACCAGGGCGCGCAGCTGCTTGAAGTCCATGAGGCTTGGCCGCCATGCGGCGGCGTGATGAGTGTCATCACCAAATTCTATTTTTCTTTGCATTCCATCAAAACCTAACATGGCTTCATTCAACGACAGCCACAGAGGCACACGATGGACACAGCGTCGAACGCCCCAGCCTGGCAACAGGCGGTTTTCAAGGCCTTGAAAGAAGGAGGCATCCAGCAGCTTGCCTACGTGCCCGATGCCGGGCATGCGCATGCCATCCGCAGCGCGGTGGCGGACCCTGACATCGAGGACGTGGTGCTCACCACGGAGGAAGAAGGCGTGGCCGTGGTCAGCGGCGCCTGGCTGGGCGGTCAGCGCGCGGCGCTGCTCATGCAAAGCAGCGGCGTGGGCAACTGCGTGAATATGTTTTCGCTGCTGCGCAGTTGCAATTTCCCCTTCCTGACGCTGGTGACGATGCGCGGCGAGTACGCCGAGTTCAACCCATGGCAAGGACCGATGGGCAAGACCACGCAGCAGGCACTGGAGCTCATGGGCATCACGGTGCTGCGCGCCGACAAGCCCGAAGAAGTCGGCGAGATCGTGAGCGCGGCGCTGGACGCCGCCTTCCTGGCCGGCGAACAGGTCGCCGTGCTGTTGTCGCAGAGCCTGATCGGCCGCAAGAAGTGGGAGCGCAAGTGATGAGCAACCAGACCCGAGTGGCGGTGGACCGCCGTGCCTTCGTCTCCACGCTGCTGGCCGCCGTGCCTGATGCGCTGGTCGTGACTGGATTGGGTTCGCCCTCCTACGACGTGTTTGCCGCCGGTGATCGCGACAAGAACTTCTATCTCTGGGGCGCCATGGGTGGTTGCACCTCGCTGGCCCTGGGCCTGGCGCTGGCGCAGCCGGATAAGTCAGTAGTGGCCATCACGGGCGACGGCGAGCAGCTCATGGGCATCGGCAGCCTAGCCACCATCGGCGCCAAGGCACCGAAGAACCTGACCATCGTGGTGCTGGACAACGGGCACTTCGGCGAGACGGGCATGCAGCGCAGCCACAGCAGCCTGGGCACCAGCCTCGTGGCAGTGGCCAAGGGCTGCGGCATCCGCACCGCATTCGCGGTGGAAAGTATGGACGCGGCCTCGAAGGTGGCGCAGCACGTCAACGCGCGTGAGGGCACCGCATTCGCGCAGGTGTTCATCAACGCCGACGAACCGCCGCGCGCCTTGCCGCCGCGGGATGGCGTGTTCGTGAAGAACCGCTTCCGTGCGGCGCTGGGTTTCGCGCCGTTCTGATCTCCCCTGCTGATCGAAGTCGCAACATGGCTTCGTCATGCCCGCAAAGGCGGGCATCCACGCGGGTCGGGTTGCCGCCCGGTGTGCGTGGACACCCGCCTGCGCAGGTGTGACGGGGCTATTTCAGCCTCTACGTTGAATTGGAATGACATGAAGCGCTACCAACTCCGCATCAATGGCGAGGCGCTCGATCCGGCGGGTGGCCGCTGGTTCGAGACCCAGAACCCCTACAGCGGCGAGGCTTGGGCCGAGATCCCGGAATGCGATGCGCGCGACGTGGACCGCGCGGTGCAGGTCGCGCACGCGGCGTTGACCACCGGGCCGTGGTCGCAGATGACGGCCACGCAGCGCGGGGCACTGCTGCACCGCCTGGGCGACCTCATCGCCCGCGACGCGCGCAAGCTCGCCGAGACCGAGGTGCGCGACAACGGCAAGCTGCTGGCGGAGATGCATGCGCAGCTCAACTACATCCCGCAGTGGTTCTACTACTACGGCGGGCTGGCCGACAAGGTTCAGGGCGCGGTGCTGCCCTTGGACAAGAAGGGCTACCTCAGCTACACGCGCAACGAGCCAGTAGGCGTGGTGGCGGCCATCACGCCGTGGAACTCGCCGCTGCTGCTGGCGAGCTGGAAGATCGCGCCGGCATTGGCCGCCGGTTGCACCGTGGTCATCAAGCCCTCGGAGTTCACGTCCGCCTCGACGCTGGAGCTGGCAGAGCTGTTCGAGGAGGCGGGTTTCCCACCGGGCGTGTTCAACGTCGTCACCGGCTTTGGCAAGGACGTGGGCTCGCCGCTGGTGGAGCACCCGCTAGTGCGCAAGATCAGCTTCACCGGGTCGGACGCGACCGGCCGCCTGATCAACGAGCAGGCGGCGCGCCACTTCAAGCACACCGCCATGGAGCTGGGCGGCAAGTCGCCCAACGTCGTGTTCGAGGACGCCGACATGGACCAGGCCGTGTTCGGCGCCATCTCCGGGATCTTCGCCGCCACCGGCCAGACCTGCATCGCGGGCTCGCGACTGCTGGTGCAGGACAGCATCCACGACCGCTTCGTCGAGAAGCTCCTGTCCATTGCGCGCACGGCACGCATGGGCAACCCCATGGATGCCGACACGCAGGTCGGCCCGGTCACCACGCCGCCGCAGTACCGCAAGGTACTGGAGTACTTGGACATCGCGCGCCAGGACGGAGCCACGCTGCTGCTGGGCGGGCAGGCCGCAAGCCGGCCGGAGTGCGGCAAGGGCTGGTTCGTGGAGCCCACCATCTTTGGTGACGTGACCAACAACATGCGCATCGCGCAGGAAGAGGTTTTCGGGCCCGTGCTCTCCATCATCCGCTTCAAGGACGAAGAGGAGGCCGTGGCCATTGCCAACGACGTGCGCTTCGGCTTGGCCGCCGCGGTGTGGACTCGCGACATCGGCCGTGCGGTGCGCATGTCGGAGCGGCTGCAGGCAGGCACCGTGTGGGTGAACTGCTACCGCGCCGTGAGCTTCATGGCGCCGTTCGGCGGCTACAAGGACTCCGGGCTGGGACGCGAGAACGGCATCGACGCCATCCGCGAGTTCCTGCAGGTCAAGACGGTGTGGATCAACAGCGGGGCCGTGACGGGCAACCCGTTCGTGATCCGCTGAGACCGGCAAGACAACACAACGAATAGGAGACAAAAACATGGAATTCTCGAACCCGACCCGGCGTAGCCTTCTGACCTGGATGACCGCCGTCACCCTGGGCACTGCTGCGACGTCAGCCTTTGCACAAGAGGCGGCCTTGCCGAAGGGACCGATCACGCTGGTGGTGCCTTTCGCCGCCGGCGGCGCCACGGATGTCGTGAGCCGTCTTGTCGCGCAGAAGCTCTCCGAGCGCATCGGTCGAACTATCGTCGTGGAGAACGTCGCCGGTGGCGGCGGCGCGATCGGCGCTGCGAAGGTAGCCAAGGCGCCGGCCGACGGCAGCATGCTGCTGATGGGCACGGTCGCCACCCATGCGATCAATCCGCTCTCGATGCGTCCGTCGCCTTATGACCCGCAAAAGGATTTCACGCCCATCTCGCTCGTGGCCACTGTGCCCAACGTACTGCTGGTGAACTCGTCGATCAAGGCGAAGGACGTGCATGAGCTGATCGCGCTGCTGAAGGCGTCGCCGGGCAAGTTCAATTACGGTTCGTCGGGTGTTGGCACGCCTCCCCATCTTTCGGGCGAGCTGTTCAAGTCCATGGCTGGCGTTGACATCGCCCACATACCTTACAAGGGCGGTGCACCGGCGATGAGCGATTTGGTCGGCGGCCAGATCCCGTTGCTGTTCGACGTGCTTACCGGTGCCGCCAGCCACATCAAGAGCGGCTCGGTGCGCGCGCTGGCGGTGACCACGGCCCAGCGCTCGCCCTCGTTCCCCGACGTGCCGACGATTGCTGAGTCCGGCCTGCCCGGCTATGAAACCTACACCTGGAATGCCGTGTTCGGCCCCGCCCGCCTGCCAAAGGCAATGGTCGACGTGCTCAGCCGCGAACTGCAAGCCGTAGTCGCGTTGCCTGACGTCCAACTCAAGCTGAAAGCCATCAGCGCCAACCCGGTCGGCTCGGCACCCGAAGCGTTGACGACGCTGGTGAAGGCCGAGAACGACAAGTGGGGGCCGATCATCACGTCGATCGGCGGCCTGAAGCGGGACTGAGGGCCAGCACATTTGTCGCTGCCGCACCGACTCCGGGTGCCTCGAAAAAGTGCACCTGCAACAACCTTTGATGGAAACACCGTGACTGAAGCTGCCTGCCTTGCGTTCGATCCCGTGCTCAACGCCCCGCGTGAGCGACTGCCTGCGGGAAGCTGTGACTGCCATTTCCACGTGTTCGAGGACGTGGCCAGCTACCCTCTGGCGCAGGGGCGTAGCTACACCCCCGCGGCAGCCCCCATGGCCGACTACCGGCGCATGATGGACGCCACCGGCATCGAACGCGCGGTACTCGTGCAGCCCAGCGTTTACGGATCGGACCATACGCTGTTCGTTGACATGCTGCGTGAGCACGAGGCATGGTTGCGCGGAGTGGCCGTGGTGCGGGCGGACACGCCAGAGAAGGACATCGAGCTATGGCACCGCGTGGGCGCACGCGGCTCGCGCGTGAACGCGCTGTACGCGGCCGGTGCTCCAGTGGCGGAGATCGAGGCCATCGTGCAGCGCATCCGACCGCACGGCTGGCATCTGCAGGTCTGCATTGACGTGGACGCGCAGCCGCATTTGCTGGAACGCATTGTCGACATGGGCGTGCCGGTGGTGGTAGACCACATCGGGCATCTGCCCGCTGAGCGGGCCGCCGAGTCGCCCGGCTTCGCCATCCTGGTGAGCTTGCTGCGTGAAGGGCGCGTCTGGACCAAGTTGTCCGGTCCGTACCGATTGACCGCGCAGCGCAGCGGCTTTGGCGATGTACGGCCACTGGTGGACCGCTTGGTGCAGGCCAACCCCGATCGTCTGGTCTGGGGCTCCGACTGGCCCCATCCGTCCATTGCCGCGCCGATGGTCAACGACACCGAGCTTGCTGACCTGGCCTGCGAATGGCTCGGTGACGCAGTGCTGCGCCATAGGGTGCTGGTGACCAACCCCACCAAGCTCTACTGGGGCTGAGAACAAGGAGACATGAGCCATGTCGCTCTGGAAAGAGTTCGAGGACGCGGAAGTCGTCCAATCATTCCGGGCGTTTGCCCGTGAACACGTCAAGCCCATGGCGGCCGAGATCGACCGCGACGACCTCTACCCGAACGCGCTCGTGCAGCGCGCGGCCGATGACGGGTTCAATGCGCTGATCGTGCCGCAGCAATACGGCGGGGCCGGCTGCTCGTTCCGCCGGGTCGTTTCGTTCTTCGAGGAAGTGGGAGCGGCCAGCGCATCCGTGGGCATTTCGCTGAACTCGAATTTCCAGGCTCAAAACGCGATCCTGCGCTCGGGATCGGAGGCGCTGCGTCAGCGCTACCTCCCGAAATTTGCGCAAGGGCTCAAGGCTTCCTATGCACTGACCGAGCGCAATCACGGCAGCGATATTCGCACGTTGGACACGCGCGCCGTGCGCAAGGGGGATCATTGGGTTCTGGATGGGCAGAAGTCGTTCATCACATCGGGTACTGGCGCCGACCTGTTCATCATCCTCGTGCAGATGGACGAGGGCTTGGGGGTGTTCGCCGTGCCGCGTGATGCGCAAGGCGTAAGCACCTTCGTGAGTGATCGCAGCGAAACCTTTGGCCTGCGCAACGGGCCACACGTGGAGTTGCTGCTGCAGGACGTGCACGTGCCGCTCGACCACCTGATCGGCAACGCCGGCGAGGGCCTGAAGGTCGTCTTGCGCAACCTGAACTACTCACGCACGCTCAACGCCGCCATGTCGATCGGCCTGGCGCGTTCAGCGTTCGAGGAGTCGCTCGCCTACGTGAAGCAGCGCAAGGCCTTCGACCAGTTGGTCTTCGACTTCCAGGGCATTCAATGGTACTTCGCCGAGGCTTTGGCCGAGATCGATGCCGCGAGGCTGCTGCTGTACTCGGCAGCCGACGCGATCGACGAGCAACGCGACATTGATCGCTATTCGAGCGAGGCCAAGCTGATCTGCTGCGGCGTTGCCAACCGCGTGACGGCTCAGGCCATCCAGGTATGCGGCGCCTACGGGACGATGGTCAATTCGCCATTCAACCGTTACTGGCGGGACGCCAAGACCTTCGAAATTGGCGGCGGGTCCATGGAGGTCCTGAAAAACAACCTCGGACGCTATCTGTCGCGCATGGACATGAGCCCGTATCTCGACCCGTCGGCGAACTGATCGTGCGCTGACGCAACTACACAAACCTTCTACCTCCACCGGCACTCATCATGTTCAGCAACCAGAACCTGGCTCAACTCATTACCAGCGCGGCCAAGCGGTCCCCGCAGGCACTCTTCGGCACGGACACTGTCTCGATGCAGCTGGCCGACGCGCTGGAGCTGGCCCGCAAGCTGGCCCGGCAGCTGGGTGCAGCCGGCCTGCGCAGGGGCTCCACGGTGGCCTTCATCGGCGTCACCAGCGAGCACTACCTGATTCTTTGGATGGCGTCGCAGCTGACGGGTCTGCGCACAGCGCTGATCAACCCGCACTATCCGCAAGAGCTGCTGCGCGACATGTTGGTCGATCTCCGACCGGACGCGGTTGCCTTCTTCGACGACCAATTCGTCGCGCCCGCCAGCGCCGATTGGCGGCAGCTGGACGCGCGCCGTGCCTGGGCTGGCGAGCTGACGTTGACGGGCGTTGCGCCGACGCCCGCAGAGGGCGATGCGGCCGAATGGGGCGCGCAGTGCGAGGGCGGCGAGATCGCCAGCTTCATGCACACCTCCGGCACTTCGGGGCGCCCCAAGTTCTGCGCGCAGAGCCACACGTACTTCATCCGGCTCGGCCGCTTCATTGCCGACTCGATGAACTACACCTGGCGCGACGTCGTCTATGCCCCGATGCCGATGTTCCACATCAACCCGCTGGGTTACGGCGTCGTGGCCGGGCTGACGGCCGGTGCCAGCGTGTTTGGCACCAAGCGCTTCTCCAGCGCCGACTTCTGGAGCACCGTCAAGCGGATCGGCGCAACGGCCGCCGTGCTGCATGGCACGCCGCTGAAGATGCTGCTGAAGGACACGACGCCAAAGGACAGCGAAGGTCACAACCTTCGTTGCGTCTTCTTTGCGTCGCAGGAGTTTCTGAGCCGCTTCTCGGTGCCCATGGGCATCACGTTATACGGCTCGACCGAAGCCGGCGGCCTGTGCCACCTGTGGCAACTGCGTCCCGGCGACGCCGAGCCTGCGGTGGAAGGCCCGACACAGTACGCCGGCCGCTGCCGCTTCGACATGGAAGCCACGCTATCCGACGAGGGCGAGATCCTGGTGCGCCAACTGTCGGAGAACACCATGTTCTCGGGCTACCTGCGCGATGGCGTGATCGACCCTTCTGTCGACGCGCAGGGTTGGTTCCATACCGGGGATCGCGGCCGCTTCGACCAGTACAACAATCTGGTCTTCATCGAGCGTCTGAGCGAGGCAATCCGGGTCAATGGCGAGTACGTGCCGATCGACTACGTGGAGCGCAAGCTGGAGACCGAGGCCGGCCTTACCGAGTTCGCGCTCTGGAGCCGGCCCGACGAGGTGAGCGGCCAGCGTCCAGTCCTGTTCGTTACCGATCCGAATTTCGACCTGGCCCGCACGACCGCCGTGATCGAAACCCTGCCCAGGATCATGCGGCCGGTGGAGATCCTGCGTATCGCTGCACTGCCGCGCGACACCGGCGTCAACAAGGTGCAGCGCCGACGCCTGGCGGGCGAGCCGGTGCTGGCTCGCCATGCTCTTGCCTGAAACGGAGCCCGGCATGACCGCCTTCCTGAAGTACGAACAGCGCGGCCACGTGGTCACGCTGTCCATGTCGCAGCCCGAGCACCGTAACCCGTTGACCGGCAATACCGCGGTGCCGGAATTCCTGGCGGCGGTGGAACGGATCGACGCCGACGCTACTGTGCGCGCTGTGATTCTGACCGGCGAGGGGCCGGCATTTTCCGCCGGCGGCGACATCCGCAAGATGAAGGAGCAATCCTTCGGCGACGTGAACGGCATGCGCATTCGCGAAGACTACCGCGGCGGCATTCAGCGCCTGCCGCTGGCGTTGTTCAACCTGGAGGTGCCAGTGATTGCCGCCGTCAACGGCCCGGCCATCGGCGCCGGGCTCGACTTGGCCTGCATGTGCGACATACGCATCGCGTCGGAGAAGGCGCGCTTCGCCGAAAGCTTCGTGAAAATGGGCATCGTGCCCGGCGACGGCGGTGCCTGGCTGCTACCGCGGGTGATTGGCCTGTCGCGTGCTGCTGAGCTGTCCTTCACCGGCCGCATGATCGACGCCACCACGGCGCTGGCCTGGAACCTGGTGTCGCAGGTGGTGCCGCAGGACGAACTGCTGGCTGCCGCCAATCGGCTTGCTGACGAGATCGCCGCCAATCCGCCCCAGGCTACGCGCATGACCAAGCGGTTGATTCGCGAAGGCATGCACATGAGCTTGGCCTCGATCCTGGATCTGTCAGCTGCCTACCAGGCGCTGGTACACCAGACCGCCGACCATCGCGAGGCGGTCTCGGCCTTTCTCGACAAGCGCACGCCGCAGTTCGGCGGCTGACCCCCTCACGAAACGCGAGCCCGTCATGACGACCGATCCTTTCCACGTCGTTCGCCTGGAGTTCTGGATGGATCCGGTTTTCGACCGCATCCTCGCCGCCGAACCGTTGATCTCACTGCAGACCTGTGCCATCGCGGGCGCAGACGAGTCGCTGTTCGGGGCCTTGGCGAAGGCTCATGTGCTGCAGACCAACTCCGCACGCGATGAGCTGCCTGAACATCTCTTCGCCGACTCGCGCCTGCTCAAACGCTGTCCGAACCTGCTGGCTGTCTCGGCCAATGGATCCGGCTGCGACACGATCGACATCGACGCCTGCACGCGTGCCGGCGTGATGGTGATGAACCAGGTAGGTGGCAATGCCGATTCGGTGGCCGAGATGTCCCTAGGCCTGATGCTCGCAGTGCTGCGGCGAATCGCCGAGTCTGACCGCCGGCTGCGCAGTCCGGAGCGTGGTTTCAGCCGCGAAGACCTGATGGGCCGCGAGCTGCGCGGCCGCACGCTGGGCTTGGTCGGGATGAGTGAGATCGGTCGCCGCACGGCGGCACTCGGCCGTGCCTTCGGCATGCGGGTGCTCGGCTTCGATCCGGGCCTGGATGCACAGGAGATGGCCCGGAGAGGCGCAGAGGCCGTCACGTTCGACCAGCTTCTGCGCCAGTCCGACATCGTATCGCTTCACTGTCCGCGCAACGCACACACCGTGGGAATGATGAACGCGGCGCGCTTCGCCGCGATGAAGCCAGGCTCGATCTTCATCACCACCGCGCGAAGCGGCATTCACGACGAGGCCGCGCTGGCCGATGCCCTCCTGAGCGGCCAGCTGGCGGGCGCCGGCCTCGACGTCTGGGAACAGGAGCCGCCGCCGCCCGATCATCCGCTGCTGGCGCTACCCAACGTGGTTGCGACCTACCACACCGCCGGCGTGACGCACGAGGCCCGGCGCAATAACGCCACGCTTGCCGCCACGCAAATCGTCCAGCTACTGACGGCCGCAAAGCGCCCTGACCGCCTGGTGAACCCCGAGGTCTGGCCGCAGGCCGCTGAACGGCTCGCGTCACTCGGATTGCAGGTGCCGCAATGAATGCGCTGAACGGCCACGACTTCGAAGACCTGGAAGAGGGGATGAGCGCAATCTTCTCAAAGACCATCACCGAGGCGGACATCGTCCGCTTCGCCGATGTGTCGGGTGATGCCAATCCGGTCCATCTTGACGAGGCGTTTGCGCAGACGACGCCCTTCAAGGGTCGCATCGCACACGGCATGCTCGCCGCGAGCGTGATCTCTGGCGCACTGGCCAGCCAATTGCCGGGTCCGGGTAGCGTGTACCTGGGACAGAACCTGCGCTTCAAGGCACCCGTGCGACCCGGCGACAAGGTCGACGTGACGGTGACCGTCAAGGAACTCATGTTCGAAAAGCGCCGCGTCACGATGAGCACGGTCTGTACCGTGCGCGACAAGGTGGTGATCGAGGGAGAGGCGCTCGTGATGCCGACATCCCGCGCGCCCCGTGCGGGTTGACGCTCGCGCCGGCTCGACGCCTCAGCCACCGATCCAGTGACCGGGCCAGCTGCCGGAGCGCACCATGTCGTGGATCAGTTCAGTGGCAAGGCTGGCTACGGCCGCTGCGGCGCGCGTCGCAGGTCGCGTGAGATTCACGGCCAGCACGACGCGCCTCGTCATTGACGCATCGGCAATAGCAGATGCTCTCAGTCGCTTGGCCGCGACCTCCTCGGCGACCGCGGCCAGCGGAAGGATGGTGCTGCCGATGCCGGCTTCCACGGCGCGCTTGACGCTGGGCAGCGAGTCGATCTCGGCCACCACGTTCAACTGTAGCCCGAGCGAGAAGCACGCGTCGTCGATGATGCGGCGCAAGCCATGTTCGCGACTGGGCAGTACGAGGTCTACGGTTGCCACCCTGGACAGTGCGATGCGCGCGGGCAGATGGCCGTCGACAGGTCTGGACACCAGGGCCAAGCGCTCATCGAGCAAAGGTTGCTTGCTCAGCACTGGATCGGCTGCATCGCCGAACAGGAAGGCAACGTCGAGACGGCCAGCCTGCAGCCATTCGCGCAGGAAGCCGCTGTACGCCTCGATCACCTTCAAGCGCACTAACGGTAGCCGCTCGCGGCAGGCGCTGACGATCGGCACCGTAGCGGCAAGCGCCACCGTCGTGGGCAGACCGATGGCGACCTCGCCACGCGGCGCATCGTCCGTCTGCTGCACTGCCGCCCGAGCTCGCTCGATGTCGTTCAGGACCACCTTGGCATGGTCCAAAAAAATCCTGCCGGCCTCGGTGAGTTGCATACCGCGGCTCGTGCGCTCGAACAGGCGAGTGCCCAGTTCCTCCTCGAGCGAAGAGATCTGCAGCCCGAGTGCCGGCTGAGCCACGTGCAAACGCGCGGACGCTTTCAGCAGGCTGCCCGCTTCAACAACGCCTACGAAGTACCTGAGTTGTCGCAGCTCCATAGGTAGTCATTTCATAGATAGCGCGTAGGTCAATTAAGTATTTCACAAATAGCGGACCGACTTTCAGAATTCCCCCAACAACCCACGATCGTCACACCGCTATCGGCGATCACAGACAGGAGACATCATGCCGACCTTGGCATCAACCAGCCACGCCGATACCGCTTCCTTCCAAAAAGGCGCCCATCGGCGCTCCGGCGTCATCCGCTCCATCCTGGTGGCGTGCTCGGGCAATGTGGTCGAGTGGTTCGACTTCTTTGCCTACGCGTTCACCGCGCTCTATTTCGCACCGGCCTTCTTTCCGAGCGGCGACCCGACATCGCAGTTGCTGAATACCGCCGGTATCTTTGCGGCGGGTTTCTTCATGCGGCCGGTCGGTGGCTGGCTGTTCGGGCGCATTGCCGACCGTCGCGGTCGCAAGGCGTCGATGCTGATCTCGGTGCTGCTGATGTGCTTCGGGTCGCTGATGATCGCGGTGCTGCCGACTTATGAGCAGATCGGTGTCTGGGCGTCCGGCCTGCTGCTGCTGGCGCGCCTGTTGCAGGGACTGTCGGTCGGTGGCGAATACGGCACCAGCGCCACCTACCTCAGCGAGATCGCGACACCCAATCGGCGCGGCTTCTACGGCTCTTTCCACTACGCCACCATCATTGCCGGACAGTTGCTGGCCGTTCTTGTCGTCGCCGTGCTCCAGTCATTCCTGTCGAGCGAGGAGATGAAGGCCTGGGGCTGGCGCGTTCCCTTCGTCATCGGCGCGCTCGGCGCTCTGATTGCTCTCGTGCTGCGCCGCGGCATGCACGAAACCGGTTCGGCCAAGCACCGTGAATCGCCCATGTCCGGCACCGTGCGCGGCATGTTCGCCCATCGCCGTGAGACCTTGATGGTGCTGGGCTTCACCGCCGGCGGCTCGCTGCTCTTCTATACCTGGACCTCGTACATGCAGAAGTACCTGGTCAACAGCGTCCACATGAATCCAAAGACCGCCAGCGCGGTGATGACAGGGGCGCTGTTCATCTTCATGTGCGCCCAGCCGCTGTTCGGGCTGCTGTCCGACGCGATCGGTCGACGCCGCCAGATGATCGCCTTCAGCCTGTTCTTCGTGGTTGGCACCGTGCCACTGCTCCACGCGATCGGCACAGCGGGCAGCGCCTGGAGTGCCTTCGGACTGGTTCTGTTCGCGATGCTCGGCATGAGCCTCTACACCTCGATCAGCGGGCTGCTCAAGGCGGAGTTGTTCCCGGCGGGGGTCCGCGCAATGGGAGTGGGGCTGCCCTATGCAGTTGCCAATGCCATGTTCGGCGGCACGGCCGAGTACGCCGCCCTCTGGCTGAAATCCCAGGGCATCGAGACGACCTACTTCTGGTACGTGGCGGTGATGAGCGCAGTGGTCCTGCTGTTCTCCCTGATGTTGCCTCGCTCCCATCAAGCGACCCATCTCGACGGCGACTGATACATAACCCGAATGCATATCTCACCGCGCCGGGCTTGATCCCGCTTTGTGCACAAGCTCAGCGTCGGATTACCGACTGAGGTCTGAGTGCCTTCCGCCGCTCGGCGTCGCTTCGACCGGATGGCGTTGCACGGGCAAGGCAGCGCGCTGGTGGCGAAATGCCCCCGCATGGGCTTGATCACGTCCGGCCTGCTGCATCGCACGGGGCAGGCCTTAGCTTGCTGTTGAACTCGCATGTCCGAAGCAAACCGAGTCGAAGTGGCCTGCGGTTCAGGGCCGCAAGCAGTGCTTAAGGGGAGCTTTGGCAATTGCAAATTGCCGCTCGGACCCGCTTGGGCCACCCTGACGGCTTCCACCCCAAGTGCGTTGCAGGCCGGCCGGCAGCATGCCTTCCAGCGGTTCGCCAGATCGCTTCCAGGGCTTTGCCTGGCTGGATGTCAGCGGACTGAAGCTTTCAGGATGAATGAATGATTTCCCAGCAACTGCTCGAACAGTACGGCCCGCGCGAGTCCATGGACTACGACGTGGTGGTCGTCGGCGCCGGCCCCGCGGGCCTGTCCACCGCCATCCGGCTCAAGCAGCTCGCCGCCGCGGCGAATGCGGAGGTCTCGGTGGTGGTGCTGGAAAAGGGCTCCGAGCCCGGCGCCCACATCCTCTCCGGGGCCATCATGGACCCGATCGCGCTCAACGAGCTTTTCCCGGACTGGAAGGCCTTGGGCGCGCCGCTGAAGCAGCCCGTCACCGAGGACGAGTTCCTGTTCCTCTCCGAGACCGGCCAAAAGACCACCCCGCACGGCCTGCTGCCCGACTGCTTCAAGAACCATGGCAACTACATCGTCAGCCTGGGCGAGGTGACGCGCTGGCTGGCCGAACAGGCGGAAAGCCTGGGCGTGGAGATATTCCCCGGCTTCGCCGCGGCGGAAGTGCTCTATGCCGAGGACGGCCACGTGCGCGGCATCGCCACCGGCCACATGGGCCTGGGCAAGGACGGCGAGCCCACCGAGAGCTTCCAGCTCGGCATGGAATTGCTGGGCAAGTACACGGTGTTCGCCGAGGGCTCGCGCGGGCACCTGGGCAAGCAGCTCATCGCGCGCTTTAAGCTCGACGAGGGCAAGAACCCGCAGAGCTACGGCATCGGTCTGAAGGAGCTGTGGGAAGTGCCGGCCGCCAACCACAAGCCGGGCTTGGTGGTACACACTGCCGGCTGGCCGCTGGACCCGAACACCTACGGCGGCTCGTTCATCTACCACGCGGCCGACAACAGAATAGCGATCGGCTTTGTCGTGGGGCTGGACTACCAGAACCCGTGGCTGAGCCCGTTCGAGGAGTTTCAGCGCTTCAAGACGCACCCGGCCGTCAGGAAGCACCTGGAAGGCGGCAAGCGCATCAGCTACGGCGCGCGCGCCATCACCGCCGGCGGCCTGCTGAGCCTGCCCAAGACGGTTTTTCCGGGCGGCGCGCTGGTGGGCTGCGACGCGGGCTACCTCAACGCCAGCCGCATCAAGGGCAGCCACGGCGCGATCAAGACCGGCATGCTCTGCGCCGAGGCCACCTTTGAGGCGCTGCAGGCGGGCAGGAGCGGCGACGAGCTCACGGCCTATCCCGAGGCCTTCGCGAAGAGCTGGCTCTTTGATGAGCTGAACCAGGCCCGCAACTTCAAGCAGTGGTTCAAGAAGGGCCGCTCCACCGCCACGCTCATGACCGGCGTCGAGCAGTGGCTGCTGCCGCGGCTGGGCATGAAGAACCCGCCCTGGACCGTGAATCGCAAGCTGCCCGACCACGTCAGCCTGCGCCCGACCGCCGAGTTCGCGCCCATCGCGTACCCCAAGCCAGACGGCGTGCTCTCCTTCGACAAGCTGTCCTCGGTGTTCATCAGCAACACGAATCACGAGGAAAACCAGCCGGCGCACCTGACGCTCAAGGACGCGACGGTACCGACACGCATCAACCTGCCCACCTTTGCCGGCCCGGAGAACCGCTACTGCCCAGCGGGCGTGTACGAGTACGTCGCGGCCGAGGGCGGGGGACAGCGGCTGCAGATCAACGCCCAGAACTGCGTGCACTGCAAGACCTGCGACATCAAAGATCCGACGCAGAACATCGTCTGGGTCACGCCCGAAGGCGGCGGCGGGCCGAACTACGCGGGGATGTAGCCCATCGTGCGGTGAAACCGCCTTTTTTCGAGACCGCTGGAGTTGATGCGTTCTTGCCAATAGCTAACTCGATGTGAGCCCATTGGCCACAGGTATCTCAGTAGAAGCTGGACATGGATGTCGGGGAAATTTTGCTTCTCCGGCATGGCTGCGGCGTGTCTTCTTTGCTTTGCTTCAAATGGCGTTAATGCCCCCCGAATGCCCTGTTTGTGATTTGCAAATTGAAGTGGCAGCGAAAGGCAACCAAACTACAAGCATCGGATGTTTGCAGTTAATGAACTCAAGAAAGGATTATGTCGTGGCATACCTTCGAGAGTGCCTGGAATCCTTACGGCGCAGCCAAGGCGAGCCCCAATGGCGCATTCCCATTCTGCAAATGGAATTTCGTGTGACGTCGAATGAAAACCCCGTCGAAGGTGGCAATCGCGGCCTCGTGGAGCGGTTTTCGGAGCAGCAAAGGATTGACTATGAAAGTATTGGTGGCCGTGAAGAGGGTCATTGACTACAACGTCAAGGTCCGCGTGAAGAGCGATGGCAGCGGCGTGGACATGGCCGGCTTGAAAATGAGCATGAATCCTTTCGACGAAATAGCCGTCGAGGAGGCTGTCCGTCTCAAGGAAAAGGGCGTGGCCACCGAGATCATCGCCGTGTCCTGCGGCGCAAGCGCGTGCCAGGAAACGCTGCGCACCGCCCTGGCGATTGGCGCCGACCGCGCCATCCTGGTCGAGACCCCGGCTGATTCCTCCTTCGAACTACAGCCGCTGGCCGTGGCCAAGCTCCTCAAGGCCCTGGTGCACAAGGAACAGCCGGGCATGGTGATCCTGGGCAAGCAGGCCATCGACGACGACTGCAACCAGGTCGGCCAGATGCTCGCCGCGCTCACCGACATGCCGCAGGCGACCTTCGCCTCCAAGGTAGAAGTGGCTGACGGCAAGGCGCAGGTGACGCGCGAGGTGGACGGCGGCCTGGAGACGGTGTCGGTGACGCTGCCGGCGGTTGTGACGACCGACCTGCGGCTGAACGAGCCGCGCTACGTCACGCTGCCCAACATCATGAAGGCCAAGAAGAAGCCGCTGGAGAACGTCAAGCCGGCGGACCTGGGCGTGGACATAACGCCGCGCATCAGGACGCTCAACGTCAGCGAGCCGCCCAAGCGCGGCGCCGGCGTGAAGGTGCCCGACGTGGCCACCCTCGTGGACAAGCTCAAGAACGAAGCCAAGGTGATCTGACATGACCGCACTCGTCATCGCCGAACACGACAACGCGAGCCTGAAGGCCGCAACGCTCAATACCGTGACCGCTGCCGCCGCCTGCGGCGGCGAGGTGCACGTGCTGGTGGCTGGGGAGAACGCCGCCGCCGTCGCTCAAGCTGCCGCGCAGGTGCAGGGCGTGGCCAAGGTGCTGCACGCCGACTCGGCAGCACTCGGTGCGCAACTGGCCGAGAACGTGGCGGCGCAGGTGCTGGCCGTGGCCGGTGCCTACAGCCACATCCTGTTCCCCTCGACCGCTGCCGGGCGCAATGCCGCCCCGCGCGTGGCTGCGAAGCTAGACGTGGCGCAGCTCAGCGACATCACGAAGGTCCTGTCGGCAGACACCTTCGAGCGCCCCATCTATGCCGGCAATGCCATTGCCGCCGTGCAGAGCATGGACGCCGTGAAGGTCATCACCGTGCGCACGACGGGCTTCAACGCCGCGCCGGCCACGGGGGGTCATGCCGCTATCGAAGCCGTTGCCCCGGTCGATGCCAGTCGCAACAGCACCTTCGTCGGGCGTGAGCTGACCAAGTCGGATCGGCCCGAGCTGACGGCCGCCAAGATCATCGTCTCGGGTGGCCGGGCTCTGGGCTCGGCCGAAAAGTTCACTGAAGTGCTCACGCCGCTGGCCGACAAGCTCGGCGCCGCGCTGGGCGCCAGCCGCGCTGCGGTGGACGCGGGCTACGCCCCCAACGACTGGCAGGTCGGCCAGACCGGCAAGATCGTGGCGCCCACGCTGTACATCGCCTGCGGCATCTCGGGTGCGATCCAGCACCTGGCAGGCATGAAGGACTCCAAGGTGATCGTGGCGATCAACAAGGACCCGGAAGCGCCCATCTTCAGTATCGCGGACTACAGCCTGGAAGCCGACGTGTTCCAGGCCGTCCCGGAACTCGTGCGCGCGCTCTGACGCCTGGCGGCCTTAACGCACGGCTAAGGCCGGCTTTGGCATTCGCAAATTGCCCGCGCGGCGGCCAGCCCCCACGCTACGCCCTCGCAGCGTTGCCCCTGAGCAGGACTCCTTCCATGACCGACAACTCCATCCACCGCTGGCTTGGCCAGGTTGCCGAAACCCACGACGTGATCTCGCCCACGCCGGTGAAGCTGCTAGCGGCCACGCTGGACCGGGACACCGCCCCGGCCAATGCGGGCGACGCGCTGCCGCCGCTGTGGCACTGGCTGTACTTCCTGCCGAGCGACCGGCAATCCTCCATCGGCGCTGACGGCCATGCCAAGCGTGGCGGCTTCCTGCCGCCGGTGCCGCTGCCGCGGCGCATGTGGGCCGGCGGGCGGCTGAAGTTCCTGCGTCCGCTCGTAGTGGGCTCGGCCGTGCAGCGTGTCTCGCGCATCGCCGACATCAGCAGCAAGCAGGGCCGCACCGGCGAGCTGGTGTTCGTGCGCGTGCTGCACGAGATCTTCGACGGTGAGGGCGTCGCCATCACCGAAGAGCACGACATCGTCTACCGGGACATGCCGCAGCCGGGCGAGGCGCCCGTAGCGCCCAAGGCTGCGCCGACCGATGAGCAGTTCGGGCGCCGCATCACGCCCGACCCCGTGCTGCTGTTCCGCTACTCGGCGCTGACCTTCAACGGCCACCGCATCCACTACGACCGCAGCTACGTCACGCAGGAAGAGGGCTACCCGGGCCTGGTCGTGCACGGGCCGCTGATCGCCACGCTGCTGATCGAGGAACTGCAGCGCGCGCACTCGGCGCGCCGTATCGCCACCTTCGATTTCAAGGCCGTGAGCCCGCTGTTCGACATCGCGCCTTTCGAGGTGTGCGGCCGACTTGAAGGCGACGTGGCCACGCTGTGGGCCCGCGGCCCCGCAGGCCAGCTCGCCATGCAGGCCACCGCCACCCTCGCACAAGACTGATTGGAGACAAGAGCATCATGAAGCACCACACGCCCGACGAGTTCCAGGACATCCGCGACGCCGTGCGCGCCCTGTGCGCTGAGTTCCCGGACGAGTACCACCGCAAGGTGGACGAGCAGCGCGCCTATCCCGAGGCGTTCGTCAATGCGCTGACCCAGGCCGGCTGGATGGCAGCGCTGATCCCCGAGGAGTACGGCGGCTCGGGCCTGTCCATGGCCGCGGCATCGGTAATCATGGAAGAGATCAACCGCTCGGGCGGCAACTCCGGCGCCTGCCACGGGCAGATGTACGTGATGAACGCCATCGTGCGCAGCGGCTCCGCGGCGCAGAAGGATTTCTACCTGCCCAAGATCGCTGCTGGCGAGCTGCGCGTGCAGTCCATGGGCGTGACCGAGCCCACCACGGGCAGCGACACCACCAAGCTCAAGACCACCGCGGTGCGCAAGGACGGGCGCTGGGTCATCAACGGGCAGAAGGTGTGGATCTCGCGCATCCAGCACAGCGACATCATGATCCTGCTGGCGCGCACCACGCCGCTGGCCGAGGTGCAGAAGAAGACCGACGGACTCTCCTGCTTCCTGGTGGACCTCAAGACCGCCGTGGGCAACGGCCTGACGGTGCAGCCGATCCTGAACATGGTCAACCACGAGACCAATGAGCTGTTCTTCGACAACCTGGAGATTCCCGAGGAGAACCTGCTGGGCGTGGAAGGCAAGGGCTTTCGCACCATCCTTGATGGGCTCAACGCCGAGCGCACGCTGATCGCTGCGGAGTGCATCGGCGACGGCTACTGGTTCATCGACCGCGCCACGAAGTACGCCAACGAGCGAGTGGTGTTCGGCCGGCCCATCGGCCAGAACCAGGGCGTGCAGTTCCCCATCGCAGACGCCTTCATCGAGCTGGAGGCGGCCAACCTCATGCGCTGGAAGGCGTGCGAGAAAATTGACGCCCGCGAGAACGCCGGCGCCGAGGCCAACATGGCCAAGTACCTCGCGGCCAAGGCCAGCTGGGAGGCGGCCAACGTGTGCCTGCAGACGCACGGCGGCTTCGGCTTTGCCTGCGAATACGACATCGAGCGCAAGTTCCGCGAGACGCGGCTCTATCAGGTGGCGCCCATCTCCACCAACATGATCTTCAGCTACGTGGCCGAACACGTGCTGGGCCTGCCCAAGTCGTACTGAGGAAGGAACAGAGCCATGAGCAGCCTGCCTCTTAAGGGCATCACGGTGGTGTCGCTGGAGCACGCCATCGCGGCACCGTTTTGCACGCGCCAACTCGCCGACCTGGGCGCGCGCGTGATCAAGGTCGAGCGCCCGGGCAGCGGCGACTTCGCCCGGGGCTACGACGAGCGCGTCAAGGGGCTGGCTTCGCACTTCGTGTGGACCAACCGCTCCAAGGAAAGCATCACGCTGGACCTGAAGCAACCCGAGGCCGCGGCGGTGCTGGCCAAGCTGGTGGCGCAGGCCGACGTGCTGGTGCAGAACCTGGCACCCGGCGCGGCGGCGCGCATGGGGCTGTCCCACGCGGCGCTGTCGCAGGAGCACCCTCGCCTGATCGTGTGCGACATCTCCGGCTACGGCGATGACCCGGCCGCGCCGGGGCCGTTTCGCGACAAGAAGGCCTACGACCTGCTGATCCAGAGCGAGTCGGGCTTCCTGTCCATCACCGGCACGCCGGACGAACCGGCCAAGGCGGGCTGCTCCATCGCCGACATCGCCGCGGGCATGTATGCCTACACCAACATCCTCGCCGCGCTGCTGGAGCGCGCTCAGACGGGACAAGGCAAGCGCATCGACGTGTCGATGCTGGAGAGCATGGCCGAGTGGATGAGCTACCCGCTCTACTACGCCTTCGAGGGCGCCACGCCGCCGCCGCGCGCCGGCGCTGCGCACGCCACCATCTACCCCTACGGGCCGTTCCCCGCTGGAGACGGCAAGTCCGTGATGCTGGGCCTGCAAAACGAGCGCGAATGGGCGCTGTTCTGCAGCCAGGTGCTGCAGCAGCCTGATCTTGCGGCCAGCCCGGACTTCGCCTCCAACTCTCGCCGTGTGCAGAACCGGCAGGCGCTGCGGGCGTTGATTGTCGAGGCCTTCTCCACGCTTACCGCCCAGCAGGTGGTGGACCGCCTGGAGGCGGCGCAGATCGCCAATGCGCGCATCAACGACATGCACGACCTGTGGGAGCACGACCAGCTCAAGGCGCGATCGCGCTGGGTGGACGTGGACACGCCGGCCGGCCCCGTGCCGGCACTGCTGCCGCCTGGCCTCACCGGCCACGGCGACGTGCGCATGGACCCGGTGCCGGCGCTGGGCGAGCACACCGAAAGCATCCTGGCGCAGCTGGGTTACTCGGCGCCCGACATCGCGGCATTGCGCGAACACAAGGCGATCTGACCCCCGGCGGTCCGATTGCGCCCGCCCACACCGAGCCTTCTTCACACGAGCCCGGGCCGCGAAAGCGGGCCGCAACCTCGCCATTCCCGACAGGAGACAAGAGCATGAAATTTGCCCCACCGCTGCTTGCCGGCACCGCACTGCTGTTCACGGCGTCGCTGGCCCTGGCGCAGGGTGACGCCTACCCGAGCAAGCCCATCACCCTGGTCATCCCGTTTTCCGCCGGCGGCCCAACCGACGTGGTGGCCCGGTCGCTGGGCGTGGCTTTGACCAAGACCATCGGCAAGCCCGTCGTGGTGGAAAACAAGACGGGCGCCGGCGGCACGCTGGCCGCGGGCTACGTGGCCAAGGCCGCGCCCGACGGCTACACGCTGCTGCTGCACCACAACGGCATGGCCACGGCGCCGGCGCTCTACCGCAAACTGCCGTTCTCGCCCCTCAACGACTTCGAGCCCATCAGCCAGGTCATCGACGTGCCCATGACGCTTGTGGGTCGCAAGGACCTGCCCGCGAAGAGCCTGAAGGAACTGCTGCCTTACCTGAAGGCCAATGCCGAGAAGGTCAACGTCGCACACGCCGGGCTGGGCGCGGTGTCGCAGCTGTGCAGCCTGCTGTTTCGCCAAGCCATCGGCCAGAACTTCCAGACCGTGCCCTACCAGGGCACGGCCCCGGCCATGAACGCGCTGCTGGGCTCGCAAGTGGACCTGCTGTGCGACCAGACCACCAGCACCACGACCTTCATCAAGGCCGACAAAGTCAATCTCTACGGCGTCACCACCACGCAGCGCATCCCGGCCATGCCTGACGTGCCGACGCTGGCCGAGCAGGGCCTCAAGGGCTTCAACATGGTGGTTTGGCACGGCCTGTACGCGCCCAAGGGCACGCCGCAGGTGGTGGTGCAAAAGATCAACACCGCCTTCCGCGCGGCGCTCAAGGAGCCTGCTTTTCAGCAGCAAATGAAGGAGCTGGGCGCGCAGATCGTGCCCGAGGACAAGCAGACGCCCGAGGGGCTGCGTAGCTGGCTCAAGGCGGAGACCGACCGCTGGGGCCCGCTGATTAAGGCTGCAGGCGTGTACGCTGACTGACTTGCCGCTGCAATGAAGGACACGCCATGCATGCACCGCTGACCCTGTTCGGGCGTGCCCTCGACACCCGCGGCGCCGTGCTGGTGGAAGGGCCTGCCGGCGCGATGGAGGTTTTCATCGACGCGCCAGCCCATGCATCCCGCGGCGTGGCGGTGGTGGCCCATCCCCAGCCGCTGCTCGGTGGCAGCGCGCAGCACAAGATCCCGCAGCTGCTGGCCCGCGCGCTGCGCGACGAGGGATGGTTGAGCCTGCGACCGAATTTCCGGGGCGTGGGCGCCAGCCAGGGCAAGCACGATCATGGCGTCGGCGAGGCACAGGACCTGCTGGCGCTGGCCGAGCGGCTGCGCGCCGAGCACGAGGGCATGCCACTGGCCCTGATCGGCTTTTCGTTCGGCGCCTTCGTGCAGGCGCACGTTGCGCGGCGGCTGGCGGACGCCGGTCGGCCAGCGGCGCGCGTGGTGCTGGCCGGCATGCCGTCCGGCGAGGTGCAAAGCGGACGGCGCTTCGAGACGCCGGCCGCTGGGGACGAGGCCCTGGTCATCCACGGCGAGTTCGATGAAACCGTGCCACTGCCCAACGTGCTGGACTGGGCCCGCCCCATCGCCAAGCCGGTGGTCGTCGTACCAGGCGCGGACCATTTCTTCTCCGGAAAACTGCCGCTGTTGCGCTCGCTGACCGTAAGTCACCTGTCGTCGTGCCGATGACGCAACCCGAAGCACGGCAACCCGGCACGACTTCTTCACTGCTCATCACGCTGGCGATGCAGTCGCTCGCCTCGGCCGCAGTCATTGCGCCGACGGTAGTGGCCGCGGGATTGTTGGCACGCATGGGCTTGCCAACCGCAGCGGTGGGCATCTACGTGGCGCTGGTGTACCTCGGGGCTATGGTCGCCAGCGTGCTTGGCATGCCGATCATCGCCCGGCACGGAGCTATCCGTACCAGCCAATGCGCTCTGGGCCTGTGCGCACTGGGCTTGGCCCTGGTTGCCACAGGCCTGCTGCCACTGGCGCTGGCCGGTGCCCTGGTGCTCGGCCTGGGCTACGGGCCGATGACGCCCGCGAGTTCCCACATCCTGGCCCGCACGACGCCCGCTCACCGCATGGGCATGGTGTTTTCAGTCAAGCAGACCGGGGTACCGCTGGGCGGCGTCATTGCAGGTCTCGTGGTGCCGGCACTGGCGCTGGGTGCCGGCGCTGCCATTGCCTTGTGGGTAGTGGCCGCAGCCGCTGCCCTGTGCGCGTTGCCTGCGCAAACACTGCGCGCCTCGCTGGATGTAGGCCTGTCGCGCGGCAATGGCTGGCCCGCGTTGGACGCGCTGCTGCAGCCGGTGCGGGTGGTGTGGCAGGCACCGAGGTTGCGCACACTCGCGCTGTGCTCCTTCATCTTCTCTGCCGTTCAGGTCTGCCTGACCGCCTACCTCGTGAGCTACCTGACAGCGCAGTTGCATTGGACGCTGGTAGCGGCCGGCGCGGCATTGTCGATGTCGCAGACTGCTGGTGTCGTGGGCCGGGTGTTGTGGGGATGGGTGGCTGACAACGGGCCAGGAGCGCGGTTCACGCTTATTGGCCTGTGCGGCCTGATGATGGTTTGCGGCATGCTGATGCCGCTGTTCGGCCCACCCACGCCCACCGGGGCAGTGCTTGCAGTCCTGCTGGTCTACGGCGCCACGGCGCTGGGCTGGAACGGGGTCTACCTGGCTGCGGTCGCGCGCCTGGCAGGCGCTAGCCAGGCCGGCATGGCAACAGGAGGCACGCTGGCCTTCACGTACCTGGGCGTGGTGATCACGCCGCCGTTGTTTGGCTTGATTGCCAATGAATGGAGCAATTTCGGACTGGCCTACGCAATCGGGTCCGTGCCGCTCGGGCTGTGCCTGGGGGCCATGTGGCGCGCGTGGCCACGTGAGAAGCCCACATTCGGTGGCGCGTAGCCGTTGGTAGGGCAACACGCCTGAAAAGACATCATCCATCCTGTAGCCTTGCAAGGCAGTAAAGGTACGTTCTCAACAAGTCTTGAATTGACTGTCTTCATGGGTATCACGCCCGAGCATGGAATGCCGAGAAAAATTCTATGGCAGTCATTTGCCGATCCATTTCTAAGATGGGCGGCTGGGACGCCTGGAGAGCGCCCCCGAAGAATACTCGGGCTGTCCAGCGCGCTTTTTGAGATCTTCTCTCCACTCGCTTTGGCAAGTACGCACATGACACTGAGTTCGAAACCGACCATGATCGCCGCCATGCTGGGCGCCGCACTGCTGTGTACGTGCGCATCCGCTCAGGTGCCCGACACGCTGCAGAAGATCAAGGACAGTGGTGTCATCAATCTTGGCGGGCGCGACGCCTCGTTCCCGTTCTCGTACAAGATCAATGCCAACAGCGACCCGATCGGCTACTCGGCAGACCTGTGCATGAAGATCGTGGAATCGGTCAAGACCAAGCTGGCCCTGCCGAACCTGAAAGTGCAATACACGGTCGTGACGCCGTCCAATCGCATCCCGCTGGTGCAAAACGGCACCGTGGACCTGGAGTGCAGTACCACGACCAACACCGAGGCTCGTCAGCAGCAGGTCGATTTTGCTCCCACGCACTTCGTGGCCAGCGTCGGTGCGGCAGTCAAGAAAGCCAGCGGCATCAATTCCTTTGCCGATTTGAGCGGTAAGACTGTCGCGACGGTGACAGGCAGCACGTCCATCCAGCTCATGCGCGGCTACCGCAGGGCGGAGAACGCGGACATGGTTGAGATTTCCGGCAAGGACACTTCCGAAACCTTCCTGCTGCTGTCCAGCGACCGTGCGGCGGCCATGATCCTTGACGACGTGCAGCTCGCCGGCCTCATTGCGCGTTCTGGCAATCCCGGGGGCTACAAGCTCCTTGGTGAGCGCCTGCGCAGCGAACCCTATGGCTTCATGCTGCGCAAGAATGATCCCCGCTTCAAGGAGCTGGTGGACCAGACACTCATCGGGTTGATGAAGAGCGGCGAGATCAACGAGATCTACGCCAAGTGGTTCACCCGCCCTGTGCCGCCGGCCAATGCCAATCTCAACTTCCCGATGAATGAAGGCACGCGCGAGGCGCTCCAGCGCCCCAACAACAAGGGCGTGTGATCAATCCGGACCGCCGGACTCACCAGCGGCATCGGCTTGCAGCATCTCCACCAACTCGCGCGCGAAGCCGGGCAGCAGCTCGAAGCTGCGCGCGCACAGCTGCAGCCGGCGCAGCGACCAGGCATCAGACAGCTCCAGGATTTGAATGGGTAGCTGTTCACGGTAGCGATGCGCCGCTGATTCCGGCATCACGCCCAGCCCCACATCGGCGGCAATCATGCGACAGCACACTTCGAAGCTGCCGGCCTGGATACGCAGCTTGAAGGCCCGGCCCACGTCCATGGCCTTTTGCGTGAGGAACGCGTGCAGCCCTGTGCCTTCCTGCAGGCCCACGTGGTCATGCTCCAAGGTGTCGGTAAACGAGACGGTGCCGTGACCGGCCAGAGGATGCTCCAGCGGCGTGACCAGTACCAGGCGGTCGCTGCGCCAGGGCAGCACTTCCAACCCTTCGGTGCGTACCGGGCCCGAGACGATGCCCAAGTCCGTCTGCCCTTCTGTCACCGCGCGCACGATGTCGCCACTGGGGCGCTCGCGCAGGTCGATGCTGACGTCGCGGTGAGTAGCCAGGTAGCGGCTGAGCACTGGGGGCAGAAACTCCGCCATGGCTGTGATGCTTGCGAACACCCGCAGGTGGCCCTTAACTCCCTCGCCATACTCCTGCAGGTCGCTGCGCAGGTGCTCTATCTGGCCCAGTACCGCGCGCGCGTGGTGCACGAAAGCCTGGCCCGGCGGGGTGAGCGTCACGCCCTGGCTGCTGCGGTAGAGCAGCCGTGCGCCGATGGCTTCCTCCAGGTTCTTGATGCGCACGCTGACTGCGGCGGCGGAAAGGTGGCACCGCTCGGCGCCGCGCGTGAGGCTGTTGGCCTCGGCAATGGCCACCAGCAAGCGCATGTCGGTCAGGTCGAAATGCACCGTCTTGCGCATGAAGAACTCCCAAAAAATGCGTCGGCAGGTTACCTCAGTGGCACACAACACGCCGCGGACCTGCCCGTGTTCGGACCTACTGACCGGATGCGCCGCCCGGCACTCCGGCGCGTTAGGTTTGGGTTAAGCCCACCTTCCAAATTCACAAATGGCACGTCAGGAGGCGGTTTCACACAATCGTGACACCAGCGCGCCCGCACTCGCCACGAGAGCGGCAGCTCCGCATGCCCCGACGCAACCCGGCTGAGTAGGCCCTCAAACCATGACCTCACCTTCCGCCCAGATTTCAATTAGTGCCGTGCACCCGGCCCTGGCCGAGGCCCGTAGCTTCCTCTTCGTACCCGGCAACCGGTCCGAGCGATTTGAAAAGGCCATCCGCGCCGGCGCGGACGCCGTGATCCTGGATCTGGAGGATGCCGTGCCGGTGGCGGACAAGGACTCTGCACGTGCGGCAATCCGCTCGCAATGGGACGCGCTTGCAGCGTTGGGCCTACCGTTGGTGGTGCGGATAAACAGCGAAGGCTCTTCTGCTTTCGAGGCCGACGTGCAGGCCGCGGCCGCGCTACCGGGCTTGGCGGGCGTAATGCTGCCTAAGGCTGAGTCCGCCGCCACGCTGCAGCGCCTGCACGAACGCCTGCCGGACGTCGCGCTGGTACCGCTGATCGAGAGCGCGGCTGGGTTGGACGCGGTCAAGGCAATTGCCGCGGCGCCGGGCGTACTGCGGCTGGCAGTGGGCCACATCGACTTCATGGCCGACTTGGGGTTCAGCTGCGGCGAGGACGAGTCCGAGTTGCTGCCGCTGCGCTTCGCGGTGGTCCTGGCCACGCGGCTGGCCCGGCTAGCGCCGGCCATCGACGGTGTCACGGTGCAGACCGGTGACGAGGAGCGACTGCGCAGCGACACGCTGCGCGCGCGCCGCCTGGGTTACGGCGGCAAGCTGTGCATTCATCCGAAGCAGCCGGCTGGGGTGCACACAGCCTTCGCGCCCGGCGAACAGGAAGTAGCCTGGGCGCGCCGCGTGGTGCAGGCCGATGCGCAGTCCGGCGGCGCCGCCGTGCAGCTTGACGGCCGCATGGTGGACGCACCGGTGGTGCTGCAGGCCCGGCGCACGCTGACGCGAGCCGACCGAAGCTGAGAACCCGACGCACGCACCCATGGACGCTAGCCGCTCTTCTCTCGCGCCTCTTCCCGATCACATTGCCGGCTATGGTCCTGTGCGTCCCTACGCCGGGCACTGCTCGGCCCCGGCGGGCGCGCAGGCGCATCCGGCCCCAGTGCGGCTCAACGGCGACAGCCGCAGCAAGCTGCTGTCCACCATCAGCCTGGCCTTCGACGCCTGCGGCATTCGCGACGGAGCGACGCTGTCCTTCCACCATCACCTGCGCAACGGCGACCAGGTGCTCAACCTGGTGCTGGCCGAGGCCGCCGCGCGTGGCCTGCGCGACCTCACGGTGGCGGCCAGCTCGCTGTTCCCGGTGCACGAGCCACTGGTGACGCACCTGCGCTCGGGCGTGGTGACACGGCTGCACACGGCCTACATGTCGGGGCCGGTGGCTGACGCGGTGTCGCGCGGCGTGCTGGCCACGCCGGTGGTCATGACCACGCACGGCGGCCGGGCCCGCGCCATCGAGTCCGGCGAACTGCGGATCGACGTGGCCTTCATCGCTGCGCCCGCGGCCGACCGCTGCGGTAACCTCAACGGCGTGGAGGGCCCTGCGGCCTGCGGCCCGCTGGGCTACGCCATGGTGGACGCGCAGCACGCGGCCCACGTGGTGGCCATCACGGACCACGTGGTGCCGTACCCGGCGTGCCCCATCGACATCGCGCAGGAACGCGTGGACTTCGTGGTGACGGTGGATTCCATCGGCGACGCGGGCGGTATCCTCTCGGGCACCACGCGACCTACTACCGACCCCGTCGGGCTGCAGATCGCCGCTAACGCCACCCGCGTCATCGAGGCCTCGGGCCTGCTGGACGAGGACTTCTCGTTCCAGACCGGCGCCGGCGGTATCTCGCTGGCCGTGGCAGACCAGTTACGCAGCGTGATGCGGCGCCGCAGCGTGCAGGGCAGCTTCGCCGCTGGCGGCGTCACGGGCTACCTGTGCGACATGCTCGACGAGGGGCTGTTCCGTGCCCTTTTCGACGTCCAGTGTTTCGACCTGCGCGCTGTGGACTCGTACCGGCGCGATGCACGCCATATGGCGATGTCGGCATCCCTGTACGCCAATCCGCATGGAAAGGGCGCGGTGGTGGACCAGCTCGGCGCCATGATCCTGGGCGCGGCGCAGGTGGACCTGGATTTCAACGTCAATGTCACCACCGGCAGCCACGGGCGGATTCTGGGGGGCTCCGGCGGCCATGCCGACACGGCCGACGGAGCACGTCTGGCCATCGTCACCACCACACTGACCTCGCGCGCCGGCCTCAAGCTCGTGGAGCGGGTGGGGTGCATTACCACGCCTGGCTCTACCGTGGACGTGGTGGTGACGGAGGCGGGCGTTGCGGTCAATCCCCGCCGCGAGGAAATGGCGCAGCGGCTCAAGGCTGCAGGACTGCCGGTGTGTGCCATGACGCAGCTGCAGCGCCTGACAGGGCAAGGCCCGACACGGCAAGCGCCTGCCCGTGACGGCCGCATCGCTGCCGTCGTCCAGTACCGCGACGGTACGGTCATCGACGTGGTGCGGGTGGCGAAATAGGCTTTCCCGGTGCGGCATGCGTCATTTGGCCTATAAGAGCAAATTGAATGGGCGCTCCTACTCAAATTGGCGTCAGCGTGCCAGGGGCAGTCAAGACATGATGACAGAGACCTATCCGAACGTTTAGTGTGATCAGTTCGGTATTGGTTGAGTTGACATAAAGCCCGATACCCCATTTTAGGCTGGCAATATCTGGCCGGGCAATATCCAAACCCTCGGCGCAATGGGTCCACGCTCTCCGCGGCTGTATTCATAGGACACGCGCATGCCGATTTGCAGCCGCTGCGCCTCCCCAGGCGCCAAGGAGCTGAAGGGGAAAAAGATATTGTCCCCGCCGGCATCGAGCTGGATAAAGCCGTAGGTATCCCGAAGATTGAGAATGTGGCCCTGCTGCGTGGAGCCGACCTCTGGCGGCGCCGTCAACACGCCGATGGTGGTGGTCAGCGGACTCGGGATAGAGGAGGGGCGGTATTCCGGGCGGTGGAACAGGCCGTCCAC
>NZ_JAXOJX010000023.1:0-98092 GCF_034427735.1 Azohydromonas lata | reverse complement strand
TGCCGACCGCCCCCAGCGCGAGGAGCGTGGCGGCTTCCACGGCGAGCGTCCGCGCCGCGACGAGCGCCCCGCTTTCGGCGACCGCGACCGCGGCGGCTTCGGTGGCCCCGGCCGGCGCGACGAGCGCCCGCAGCGCGAGGAAGGCGGTGGCTTCCATGGCGACCGCCCGCGCCGCGACGAGCGCCCCGCCTTCGGTGACCGTAACCGCGGCGGCTTCGGCGACCGCCCGCAGCGCCCCGAGCGCGGCGGCTTCCACGCCGAGCGTGCCGCGCGCGACGAGCGCCCGGCCTTCAACCGCCGCAGCCCTGCCCCCGGCCAGCCCGTGCCGCAGCGCCGTATCGAGGCCGACGAGGCCCGCTCCCGGAGCTGGGATGCACCGGCCAGAGGTGAGGACGACGACGCCGAACCGGCCGCCGTCGCCCAGGGCGTGCGCCTTTCGAAACACCTCTCCGAGCAGGGTCTGGTGTCGCGCCGCGAGGCCGACGACTGGATCGATGCCGGCTGGGTGAAGGTGGACGGCAAGATGGCCGTGCTGGGCCAGCGGCTGATGCCGGGCCAGGTCGTGGAGATCGACGACGCCGCACGCCAGGCGCAGGCCAAGCGAGTGACCATCCTCATCAACAAGCCCATCGGCTACGTCAGCGGCCAGGCCGAGGACGGCTACGAGCCCGCCGCCGTGCTGGTGACGGCCGAGAACCACTGGAGCGAGGACCCCTCGCGCCTGCGCTTCCACCCGGGCCATGGCCGCCATCTGGCACCCGCCGGGCGGCTGGACATCGACTCCACCGGGCTGCTGGTGCTCACCCAGGACGGCCGCATCGCCAAGCAGCTCATCGGCGACGAGACCAAGGTGGAAAAAGAGTACCTGGTGCGCGTGGAATACCAGCACCCCGGTCGATTGCCCGACCGCGACCTGGAACTGCTGCGGCACGGCCTGGAGCTCGACGGCAAGCCGCTCAAGCCCGCGCAGGTGAGCTGGCAGAACGAGGACCAGTTGCGCGTCGTCCTGCGCGAAGGCCGCAAGCGCCAGATCCGCCGCATGTGCGAAGCCGTGGGCCTCAAGGTCGTGGGCCTCAAGCGCGTGCGCATCGGCTCCGTGGTGCTGGGCAAGCTGCCGCCGGGGCAGTGGCGCTACCTCGGGGACTTCGAGAAGTTCTGACGAGACATGCAAAGGCCCCGCCGCCTGACGGCGCCGGGGCCTTGCTGCGCGGGCAGCGCCGTGCGCTGCCGCGAAGGTTCAGGACAAGAGGGACTCCTTCAGGAGACCCTGGGGACGATCAGCCCCGGTCGGCGCGCGCCGCGCGCATGCCGCTGCGGTTGTGGTCCATGGTGCCCGTGCCGTTGACGGTGTGGGCCGGGGTGGCTTCGTTGGCGTTGTTCTTGTTGACGTTGACATCGACCGCACCCTTGGCGTTCTTGCCCACGTCCACGTCCACGCCCGGAACGCCGCGGTCCATCTCGGCCTTGGCGGCCGGCGTGCCGGTGCCCACATTGGACTGGTCGGCGGCTTGCGCGGCGCCGGACAGGGCCAGCAGCGCAACGGCAGTGGCGGCAAGGGTGTTGCGGATCGTGCTCATAAGGTGTGCTCCTCTAGTGGCTGTGGATCGATCAATCGGCCCCGGGCGCTGATCACGCCGGCTTGGGCAGCTCCCGGGCCGTGCTTGTCATTGGGCAATGGGCGTGCCCGAGGCCGCATGAACCTCCATGCCGTTACCCCCTCAACCACCCGCCTCCGCCTCGCCGCCGCCCTCCTGCGCCAGCATCTCCTCCACCTGCCGGTTCAGCAGCGCGAGGTTGACGGGCTTGACGAGGAAGCTGGTGCAGCCATGGATCAGCGGCTCGTCGCCCGCGTAGCCGGACATCATGATGATGGGCAGCTGCGCACGGCGCCGGCGCAGCTGCATGACCAGGTCGCGACCGCTCATGCCCGGCATGCTCAGGTCGGAGATCACCAGGTCGGCCGGGTCGGCCGCCTCCAGCGCCAGCGCCTGCTCGCCGTTGCCGGCCACGCTCACGCGGTAGCCCATGCTCTCGAAGTAGTACTGGAACACCGCGGTCACGTCGGCCAGGTCGTCGACGATGAGGATGTGCTTGGGCATGGGGCGAACGCTTTCAGCCTTGCTGTTCGTGACGGGAGCGCCGCCGCGGCGGCGAGGGTGGCGCGGCCTCGCAGGCGCAGCCCTGGGCGGCCTGCAGGCCAGGCCTGGACGGCGGCGGCGCATCGCTCCCTGCGCCGGCGTGCACCAGCGCGCGCACGCGCTCCAGCAGCTCGGCCTGCCGGTAGGGTTTGCTCAGCACCGGGTCGCGGCTGCTGCCGTGGCCGGCCAGCTCTTCGGCATACCCCGTGGCCAGCAGCACGGGCAGCCCCGGCTGGCGCCGGCGCGCGCGCTCGGCCAGCACCAGGCCGTTCATGCCGCCGGGCATGATGACGTCGGTGAACAGCAGGTCCACATGGCCTTGCCGCCCAAGCAGCTCCAGCCCCGCCTCGCCGCTGGGCGCGCTGAGCACGCGGTAGCCCTGCTCGCACAGGCAGTGCTCGGTCATGAGCCGCACGTCCTCGTTGTCCTCCACGAGCAGGATGGTGGCGCCGCCGTCGTGGTCGGCGGCAGGGCCGGCAGCCTCGCCGGCGGTGGCGGCCTCCTGGGCGCCGCCTGACGCCGCACCGGCCTCGCCGCGCCACAGTGCCGGCGCCCCCAGATGCGGTGCCTCGGCCGGAAAGATCATGCGCACCGTGGTGCCGCGGCCGGGCTCGCTGGTGATCTCCAGCCGGCCGTGCGACTGCTGCACGAAGCCGTGCACCATGGCCAGGCCCAGGCCCGTGCCGGGCTCCTTGGTGGTGAAGAAGGGCTCCGTGGCACGGCTGGCCACCTCGGCCGGCATGCCCTGGCCCTCGTCCACGACGCACAGCACCACGTGCGGCCCGGGCGGCAGCGGCGGCACCCGCGGCCGGCTGCCCTCCTCCAGCAGCATGGTGCCCACGCTCACGCGGCCGCCGCCGGGCATGGCGTCGCGCGCGTTGATGAGCACGTTGAGCAGCGCCATCTCCAGGTGCGTCGGGTCTAGCCGGCAGTGCGGCAGCCCCGGCTTGAGGTCCAGCCGCAAGTCCACCTTGTCGCCCAGGGTGCGCACCAGCATCTCGCTGAATTCCACCACCAGCGCGTTGAGGTTCACGCGCCGCGGCTCCAGGCGCTGCTTGCGCGCAAAGGCCAGCAACTGCTGCGTGAGCTTGCCGCCCTTCTCCGCCGCGCGCTGCGCCTGGCGCACGCAGCGCAGGCCCAGCTCGTCCTGGCGCAGCCGCATGGCGGCGATCTCCAGGTTGGCCGTGACCACCTGCAGCAGGTTGTTGAAGTCGTGGGCCAGCCCAGCGGTGAGCTGGCCTATGGCCTCCATCTTCTGCGCCTGGCGCAGCGACAGCTCGAAGCTGCGCCGGCGCGAGATGTCCACCTGCGAGGAGAAGTAGTAGAGAAGCCGGCCCTCGGCGTCGAAGACCGGCCCAATGAACAGCGCGTTCCAGAACGGCGTGCCGTCGGCCTTGTAGTTGACGAGGTCCACGGCCACGGCGCGGTGCTCGGCCAGGGCCTCGCGCACCTCGGCCACGGCGTCGGGGTCGGTGTCGGGCCCCTGCAGGAAGCGGCAGTTGCGGCCCAGCACCTGCGCTTCGTCGTAGCCCGTGAGGTCCAGGAAGGCGCGGTTGGCGAAGACCACGGGGTTGTCCGGCTGGTTGGGGTCGGTGATGACCATGGGCATGCGCGTCATCTCTATGGCGGCAAAGAACACGTTGCCGCGCTCGTCCAGCCCGGGCTGGCTGATGAAGCCGGCCTGCCAGTGCCGCACGCCGGGCCCGCCCGTGGGGTTGCAGGCATTGCCCTCCACTTCGCCGGCAGCAGGCAAGCCTTGGCTGCCGCCCTGGTCGTCCAGCGGCCTGTCGTCGTCTTCAGCCTTGCTGCCCGTGGTCATCGCTGCTCCAACTGCTTGATTTCAAATGGGTAGTTGCCCCGGGCCAGTGCAAGCGCGGTGCCCGGGCGGGCCCTCGCTCAGCGCGGCGCAGCGGACGCATCCTGCAGCGGCAGCGAGATCTCCACGGCAAAGCTGCTGCCCTGCCCGGGCACGCTGTGCAGCGACAGCGTGCCGCCCATCACGTCCACCAGGCGGCGGACGATGGACAGGCCCAGGCCCGTGCCGCCGAAGCGCCGCGTGGTGGAGCTGTCGGCCTGCATGAAGGGCTCGAAGATGCGCACGCGCTGCTCGGCCGAGATGCCTATGCCGGTGTCGCGCACCTCGAAGCGCAGCAGCGCCCGGCCGCCGTCCTGCTCGCGGGCGGCCACGCCCAGCGTGACCTCGCCGGACGGCGTGAACTTCACGGCGTTGCCCAGCAGGTTGAGCAGCACCTGTTTCAGGCGCAGCGGATCGCCCAGCAGCGGGCCGGGCCAGGTGGGCTCGGCGGCGGCGCCGGTGTCCAGGCGCAGCTTCAAGCCCTTGGCCGTGGCCTGCGGCTCGACCATGGCGCACAGCGCGTGCAGCAGCGGGCCCAGCTCGAAGGGCACGGACTCCAGGTGCATCTCGCCGGCCTCGATGCGCGAGAGGTCCAGCACGTCGTTGGTCAGCGCCAGCAACTGCTCGCCGGCCTGCTGGATGTGGCCTATGAAGCGCCGCCCGTCCGGAGACAGCTCCATGCGCGCCATGAGCTGGCTCAGGCCGATGACGGCGTTGAGCGGCGTGCGTATCTCGTGGCTCATGTGCGCGAGAAAGGCGCTCTTGGCGCGGCTGGCCGCCTCGGCCTGCGCGGTGCGCTGGCGCAGCGTTTCCTCCAGCGCCTTGCGCTCGGAGAGGTCGGTGAGCACGCCCAAAAAGCCCTTGGGCGCGTCGCGGCCGTCGCGCAGCACGCTCAGGCTCAGCAGCACGGGCACGCGCGAGCCGTCGGCGCGCACGCAGCTCCACTCCTGGCCGGACTCGGCGCCGGGCCGCGACGGCTCGTCGTCCACGCGGCGCGAGGGCCACAGCACGCGCAGGATGTCGGCCGGCAGCGTGCGGGCGCGCTCGCGCAACTGCGCGGGTTCGAAGAAGTCCAGCACGCGCAGGCCCAGCGCCTGGCTGGCGCTGATGCCCAGCAGCTCCTGCGCGGCGCGGTTGATGGTGGTGATGCGCCAGTGCAGGTCGGTGGCGACGATGGCGCTGGCCGCGCTGTCCAGCACGGTGCGCATCTCGCGCGAGCGCTGCTGCATGCGCTGCTCCAGCAGCTCGCGCGCGGTGTGCTGCTCGTGCACGTCGGTGGCCACGCAGAACCAGCGCCGCGGCCCGCCGCCGGCCTCGGCCAGGGGCTCCACGCGCACGAGGTGCCATCTGTAAACCCCGTCGTGCCGGCGCAGCCGCAGCTCCTGCACGAAGGCCAAGCCCGTGTCGGCGGCGTGGCGCCAGTGCGCGCGGGCCACGGGGCGGTCGTCGGCATGCATGCAGTCCACCCAGCCCTGGCCCAGGGCCGCGGGCTCGGCCTGGCCGGTGTACTCGCTCCAGCGGCGGTTGAACCAGTCGGCCTGCGCGCCGGGGCCCACGCGCCACAGCAGGTCGGGGACGAGCTCGGACACGGCCTGGAAGCGGGCCTGGCTGTCGCGCAGCGCGGCCTGCACGGCCTCCACGTCGGCGTCGCCGCTGCGGCGGCGCTCCGGCGGTGGCGGCAAGGGGCCCACGTGATCGCCGGCCGCGGCAGGCGGCGCCACCGGCGGCCCGTCACCGGCCCCATCGGAGTCGGCGGCGTGCTTCAGGAAGCGCTTGGAGGACGCTGGGGCGCGCCGGGCGTGGGGGACTTGCGAGCCTAGGGACATGGGCAGCGGGTGCGGGCGGCAGACGAATCCGGCCACAGAGCAAACGGCGTGCCTGCCTGCGGGATTGACGGCGCGGGCCCTTCTGGGGCTGGCGGGCCGTGCGCGGCTGCTACGCTCGCGCGATGTCCGCAAAACGCAGTCCCCTGAGCAATACGGCCCAACCCGCAGCCGCGGCGCCCGTGTCCCCCGCCGTCGTGGCCGTGGCGCTGGCGCTGCTGATGGGCCTGCAGCCTGTGACCACGGACCTCTACCTGCCCGCGCTGCCGCGCCTCACCCGCGCCTTCGAGGCGAGCACGGCGCAGAGCCAGCTCACCATGTCGGCGCTGATCCTGGCCTTCGGCATGGGGCAGCTCTTCTGGGGACCGGTGGCCGACCGCTTCGGCCGCCGCCCGGTGCTGCTGCTGAGCCTGTCGCTCTACACCGCCGCGAGCCTGGGAGCGACGCTGGCGCCCGCCCTGGCCTGGCTGGTGCTGTGGCGCACGGTGCAGGGCGCGGCGCTGGCCGCGGCCGTGGTGTGCGCCCGCGCCATGGTGCGCGACCTGTACGAGCCCAGCGAGGGCGCGCACGTGATGTCCAAGGGCATGTCGGGCCTGGGCCTGATCGCCATCGCCTCGCCCATGCTCGGCGGCACGCTGGCGGCCACGCTGGGCTGGCGCGCGCCACTGGGCGCGGTGGCGGCCATAGGCGCCATCGCGCTGCTGTTCGTGGCGCGGCAACTGCCGGAGTCGCTCGCGCACCGCAACCCGCAGGCGCTGCGATTGAAACCGCTGGCCGCCGCGGTGCGCGAGGTGCTGGGCCACCGCACCTTCCGCGCATGGTCGGCGCTGGTGGCCTGCACCTACGGCGGGCTGTTCGCCATCCTGGCGCTGTCGTCCTTCGTCTACATCGAGGTGCTTGGGCTCACGCCCGGCCAGTACGGCGTGGCGCTGGCCTCCGGCTCGGTGGCCTACCTGCTGGGCACCTTCTTCTGCCGGCGCTGGCTGCTGCGCCACGGGCTGGACGGCGCCGTGCGCCGCGGCGCGGGGTTCAGCCTGGCCGGCGGCCTGTCCATGGCGGGCCTGGCGCTGGCGGGCGTGCAGGAGGTGTGGGCCGTGCTGCTGCCGCAGTGGCTTTACGCCTTCGGCCACGGCATCCACCAGCCCTGCGGGCAGGCCGGCGCGGTGGGGCCCTTCCCGCGCATGGCGGGCGTGGCCTCGGCGCTCAACGGGTTCGTGCTGGCCAGCACCGCCTTCGTGGTCGGACTGTGGGTGGGCCACGCCATGGACGGGACGACCCGGCCGCTGGGCCTGGTGCTGGGCGTGTTCGGCATCGCCACCGCCACGGTGGGCTGGACGCTGGTGCAGCGCCACGGCGTGCCGGCGCGGGCGCGCACGGCATGAGCGCGGCGGGCCTGGACGGGCTGCGCGCCCTGCCCTGGATCGCCCTGGCCGGCCCAACGGCCAGCGGCAAGACCGCGCTGGCGCTGGACCTGGCCGAGCACCTGGCCGCGCGTGGGCTGCCGGCGGAAATCGTGAGCGTGGATTCGGCGCTGGTCTACCGCGGCATGGACATCGGCACGGCCAAGCCCACGGCGCAGGAACGCGCGCGCGCGCCGCACCATCTGCTGGACCTGATAGCGCCCACGCAAGCCTATTCCGCCGCGCAATTCGTGGCCGACGCGCAGGCCGCCATGGCAAGAATCCGCGAGCGCGGCGCGCTGCCGCTGCTGGTGGGCGGGACCATGCTGTACTTCAAGGCGCTCATAGACGGCCTGGACGACATGCCGCCCTCGGTGCCGCCGCTGCGCGCGGACATAGAAGCCCAGGCCGCCGAGCAGGGTTGGGCCTTCATGCATGGCGAGCTCGCCAAAGTGGACCCGGTGACCGCCGCGCGGCTGGCGCCACTGGACGCGCAGCGCATTTCGCGGGCGCTGGAGGTTTACCGCGCCAGCGGCCGGCCGATATCGAGCTTCCACCGCGAAAAGAAAGCCAAGGCACCGGAAGGCCCCTTTTTCTCGCTGGAGCCGGAAAACCGCGCGTGGCTGCACGAACGCATCAATTTGCGTTTCGAGCAAATGCTGCAGGCCGGGCTGGTGGCGGAAGTCGAGGCGCTGCGCGCGCGCGGCGACTTGAATATCGAGCTGCCCTCCATGCGCTGCGTGGGATACCGGCAGGTGTGGGAGGCGCTGGACGCCGGATTGTCCGGCGCGCCCTTGCGACGTCAGGTCTTGGAAACCGGCAGCGCCGCGACGCGGCAATTGGCCAAAAGGCAGCTCACCTGGCTGCGCAGCATGCCGTGGCGAATTTCCATTGCCTGCGACGCGGCACAGCCGCTGCATGCGCTGCTCAGCCGGGTCGCGTGAAGCTGCTGCGCTTCATGCGCGAATACAGCGCCGCCATGAATTCCGTTCGCGAGCGCGGCGACACCAGCATCAATTCCCGCCCGTAGCGTATTTCCACGCGCCGCAGCGACAGTGCCGGCGCCGAGGCCGGATTGAGGCTGAGCATGATGGACTTGATTTCCTGATAGGGAATTTCCCATCGGCGCATGCCGCTGCACACCAGCAAATGGTCCGGCATGAGGATGTAGCGGCAAGGCAGCACCATGACGCGCAGCGCCACGGCCATGAGCAAACCAATGCCCCAGGCGGCGGGAATACCGTCCACGGTGGCTTCATAAATCACCGCGCCGAAGGCCAGCAGCAGCGCCGCTGCGAGCCAGATGTCCACGCGCGTGGAGTAAGTGACGGGTTGCGCGTCGGATGAAACATCGCCGAACCGCTCAGCAGCCATGACTACTTTTGCCTTGAACTGGTAAATCCTGAAATACCGGTACGCGACCGGCGCCATCACTGCTCATGCAGGCGGGAAAATCCGCGGGCACATGATGCCTGCAAGCCGTTCGAAAGCTTTAGGTCCAGGCAGTTGTTCGTCCGGCGCTGAGCGCAAATAACAGGGGCATGGCGCGAATCCCCGAAAAACGTGAACTATTACCGGGCCCGGCAAAGGCGGCGTTCGGTCAATCGCCGGACGCGGAGCCGGCCAGTCGGGCGTGCTCGGCCATTTCCGCCTCGATGAAGGCCGCGATCATGGCCCGGTACACCTTTTCCGTGACGTCAGGATTGGCACCCAATTCCCCGGCCAATGACTTGACCTTGGCAATCACCTGCTCCACGCGCTGCGGCGCCTTGACGTCGTCGGTGGTCTTCTTGAATTTTGCCGCCTGTTTTACATAGCCGCCACGCTCGGCGACGAGGGCGACGATCTGTCGGTCCAGGCGGTCAATTTGGGTGCGGACTTCTTCGAGGGATTCACAAATCGCTGTCATCATTTGAACAACATCCAATCAAAAAAACACACACCCCAATATTTATATTGGGCCATCAATATTTTACAAGGCAAAAAGCGCAAGCCGATTGACTGCGCAATCACCGTAGACCACAAAACACGGCCAGGCCTTCCCTTTGCCCTTACAGTGGCGCCGTCCGCAAATGGCTCCACGAATCCATGCTGTCCCTCCAAGCCCTTGAAAAACGCTATGCCGACACCCCCGTTTTCACCGGCGTGGACCTGAAAGCGAGTCAAGGCGAATTCATCGCGATATTAGGCGAATCCGGCGTGGGCAAATCCACGCTGCTCAATTGCATCGCCGGGCTGGACCAAGCCGATGCCGGCCGCGTGGTGCTGGACGGCGTGGACGTGTTCAGCCTGGGCGAGGAGGCCCGCGCGCGCTGGCGCCGCGAGAAGCTGGGCTTCGTGTTCCAGGCCTTTCACGTGTTGCCGCACCTGAGCGTGGCGCAGAACGTCGGCTTGCCGCTGCTGCTGCTCAAGCGGCCGGACGCGGCCCGGGTGAAGCACATGCTGGCCGTGGTTGGGCTGCAAGGGTTCGACGAGCGGCTGCCGCGTACGCTCTCGGGCGGTCAACTGCAGCGCGTGGCCATCGCCCGCGCGCTGGTGCACCGCCCGGCGCTGCTGCTGGCCGACGAGCCCACGGGCAACCTAGACCCGGCCACGGCCGAGCGCGTGATGACGCTGCTGCTGGAGCAGGCCCGCGCGGAAGGGGCCATCTGCCTGCTGGTGACGCACTCGCAAACGGCCGCGGCGCGCGCCGACCGCGCACTGCGCCTGACGGCCACGGGCTTCGAGGCGATGCACCCGTGATCCCCCTCTTCCGCCAACTCGTCCTCCCCGAATGGCGCCACCACCCGTGGCGGCTGGCCGTGGCGGTGCTATCCGTGGCCTTGGGCGTGGCGCTGGCGTTTTCCGTCCAGTTGATCAACCGCTCGGCCCTGGACGAGTTCGCCAACGCCGCGCGCGCCGCCGCGGGCGAGCCCGACGTCTCGCTGCGCAGCCCCGCCCAAGGGGCGCTGGAGGACGCCTGGTTCGAGCGCGTCGCCCTTTCTCCCCTGGTCCAGGCCGCCAGCCCGGTGCTGGAAATCGACGCTGCCGCGCTGGACGCCGCCGGGCAGCGGCTGTCTTTGAAACTCCTGGGCGTGGACGCGCTGCGCGTGGCCCCGCTGGGCGCGGCCCTCATGCCCGTGCCCATCAAGGGCTCCTCACTCACCGCCGTCCTGGAGCCGGACGCCGTCTTCCTCAATGCCGCGGCGCTGCAGCGGCTGCACCTGTCGCCCGGCGACACGCTCACGCTGCAGTGGGGTTTGCAAAAGCTGCCGCTGCGCATCCAGGGCACGGTCACGGCGGGCGGCGCGCCGCTGGCGGTCATGGACTTGTCGGCGGCACAGGCGCGCTTCGCTTCCGGAAAGCTCTCGCGCGTGGACATCCGCCTGGCCGGCGGCGCCGACGCGCGTGCGCTGCGCCAGGCGCTGCAGTTGCCGGACGGCCTGCAGCTCGCCGAACCGCAGGCGGCGGCACAAAAGGTCAGCGACCTCTCCCGCGCCTACCGCGTCAACCTGACCGTGCTGGCACTGGTGGCACTGTTCGTGGGCGGCTTCCTCGTCTTCTCGGTGCTGGCCCTGTCGGTGGCGCAACGCACGCCGCAACTGGCGCTGCTGGGGGTGCTCGGCCTGTCGGCCCACCAGCGCCGCGGCCTGGTGCTGGCCGAGTCGGCCGCCATTGGCGCGTTGGGCAGCGTGCTGGGTCTGGCCCTGGGAACCGCACTGGCCGCGGGCGCGCTGCGCTGGCTGGCGGGCGACTTGGGCGGCGGCTACTTCCCCGGCATCGCGCCGCGGCTGCAGTTCTCGGTGCCGGCGGCGCTGGTGTTCGGCGCCCTGGGCGTGGTGGCCGCCCTGGCCGGCGGCTGGTGGCCGGCACGGCTGGCGCAGCAGATGGCGCCGGCCCAGGCCATCAAGGGTTTGGGCGGCTCCGTTCCCGCCGCGCCGGCCTGGCGCGCGCCCGCCCTGCTGGCCCTGGGCGGCTTGATGGCGCTGGCCCCGCCCGTGGCCGGGCTGCCGCTGCCGGCCTACGTGTCGGTGGCGCTGCTGCTGTTGGGCGGCATCGCCTGCGTGCCGGCGGCCGTGGCGCTGCTGCTGGCGCGGCTGCAGCCCCGCTCGGCCCTGCCGCTGCTGGCGGTGCAGCGCGCGCGGCACGAGCAGCATGCGGCCAGCGTCGCCATGGCGGGCGTGGTGTCCAGCCTCGCGCTGGCGGTGGCGCTGACGGTGATGGTCGCGAGCTTCCGCAACGGCGTGGCCCAGTGGCTGGACGCGGTGCTGCCCGCCGACCTCTACGTGCGCAGCGGCACGCAGGGCCAGGGCGATACGGCCTTCCTGCCGCCGGAGTTCGTCACCGCCGCCGCCCGCGTGCAGGGCGTGGCGCGCGCTGACGGGCTGCGCGTGCGCCCGCTGCAGCTCGACCCGGCCCGTCCAACGGTCAGCTTGGTGGCACGGCCCCTGGCGGATGCCTCGCGCGACCTGCCCATGCTGGGCCGCCCGCTGCCGCCGCAAGGCACGCTGCCCGCCGTGTACGTGAGCGAGGCCATGGTGGACCTCTACGGCGCCCGCCCCGGGACGACGCTGAAGCTGCCCCTGGGCGGCGCGCAGCCCGTGCAGGTGCAGGTGCTGGGCGTGTGGCGCGACTACGCGCGGCAGTTCGGCGCCGTGGCCATGGAGCTGCGCGACTACAGGCGGCTCACGGGCGACGCGCGCGTCAACGACCTGGCGCTGTGGCTGGCGCCAGATGCCTCGGCGGACGCCGTGCAAGAGCGGCTGCGCGCGCTGTCACCGGAGGCAGGGCTGCTGGAATTCGCCCTGCCGACACAGATTCGCGGCATCTCGCTGGGTATTTTCGACCGCAGCTTCGCCGTCACTTACTACCTGCAGGCGGTGGCCATAGGCATTGGGCTGTTCGGCATCGCGGCAAGTTTCTCGGCACAGGTGATGGCGCGGCGGCGCGAATTCGGCCTGCTCGCCCACCTGGGCTTTACAAAGCGCCAAGTGGTGGCGGTGGTCGGTGGCGAGGGAGCGGCGTGGACGGCGGCGGGGGCGCTGGTCGGCCTGGGGCTTGGGCTGCTGGTGAGCGTGGTGCTGGTGAAAGTGGTCAACCCACAGAGCTTCCACTGGACCATGGAACTGCTGCTGCCTTGGTCGCGCTTGGGCGCGCTGTGCGCGGCGGTGGTGGCGGCGGGCACGCTCACGGCGGCCTTCAGCGCCCGCGCCGCCGCCGGGCGCGATGCGGTGCTGGCCGTCAAGGAGGACTGGTAGGGCAGCACGCGCCGGGAGCGCAAGGCCTTCCACGCGCCTCGCAGGGCCTAACACACGACAGCCCGCCTTCGGGGGTTGGCCGCCGCGGCCCACCCTTGCTTGCAGGCGTGCAATTGCGGGCATGAACCGTGTACCCACCCCCTTTAACTCCAGCAAATTCAATAGATCTGAAGCAACGCTTACGAATTGTCGGGATATTCAAGCTCACTCGAAAACTAAAACACCTTCGCTCACACCAGCAGATTCCTTGCCCGCCTCAATGCGCCCCATTTACGGGCACCAGAGCTGTCGGAGAATGAATTTGCTGTATTTCCTCAAATGCACAAGGAGCGAAACAAGATGAATTTGTCCCGAGTTTCCTGGCGGCTGCTGGTGCCGGCCGCGGCGGCGCTGGCGGCGCTGTCCATGCCGGCCGCCGCGCAAAAGCCCAACATCCTGTACATCCTCGTGGACGACATGGAACACGAGCTGTACCAGTACATGCCCAAGACAAAGCGGCTGATCGAGGACCAGGGCGTGCTGTTCGACCAGAACTTCACCAGCCTCTCTCTGTGCTGCCCCTCGCGCACCACCACGCTGCGTGGCCAGTATTCGCACAACACCGGGATATTCACCAACGTCTGGCCCACCGGGGGCTTTGCCAAATTCCACGCCGACGGCCTGGAAAATTCCACCATCGCCACCTGGTTGCAGCGCGGCGGCTACCGCACGGGGATCATCGGCAAGTATCTCAACGGCTATCCCAATTCCGACGTTGGCCCGCTCTACATTCCCCCGGGCTGGAATTACTGGTGGGTTCCCAATGGGGGCACGCCTTACGCGCAATACAACTACAGCGTGAATTTCAACGGCCGCACGGTGAGCTACGGCAACACGGCGCCGGACCATTTCAACGACGTGGCCACGGCGCAGGCGGTGAGCTTCCTGCGCGAATCGGCCAACGACCCGGCCAAAAAGCCCTTCTTCCTGTTCTTCACGCCCACGCTGCCGCACGCGCCGGCCACGCCGCCCAAGCGCTACAAGAACATGCTGCTGGACGTGAAGCTGCCGCGTAAGCCGTCGTTCAACGAGGCCGACATCAGCGACAAGCCGCGCTGGCTGCGCAAGCTGCCGCTGCTCACCGAGGACGAGATCGCGCGCATGCAGACGCTCTACGTCAAGCGCCGCCAGTCCATGCTGGCGCTGGACGACATGGTGGAGACGCTGGTCAACGAGCTGCAGGCCTCGGGGCAACTGGCCAACACCTACGTGTTCTTCTCCTCGGACAACGGCTGGCACCAGGGCGAGCACCGGCTGCCCGCGGGCAAGTCGCGGCTGTACGAGGAGGACATCCGCGTGCCGCTGTCCGTGCGCGGCCCTGGCATCCCGGCCGGGCGCGTGGTGAGGAAGCTCTCGGCCAACGTGGATCTGGCGCCCACCTTCGCCGCGCTGGGCGGCGTGGCGGCGCCGGACTTCGTGGACGGGCGCTCGCTGGTGCCGCTGTTCAAGGGGCCCAATCCCGCCACCTGGCGCCAGGCGCTGCTGCTGGAAAGCCACACCGGCCTGGCCGGCGAGGCGTCGGAGCTGGCGTCGGCAGGCGCCACCACCGAGCCTGGGCTGCTGGAGCCTGACGACATGAACGCCAACTCCGCCGCCCTGGCGCCGGCGCCCGCGCACGTGTACCGCGGCCTGCGCACGGCCTTCGGCTCCACGTTCGCGCTGTTCGACATCGGCGATGCGGAGTACTACGACCTCTACCTGGACCCGTACCAGATGCAAAACCGCTACAGCACCATGAACGCCGAGCTGCGCACGGCGCTCACCAACCAGCTCACCGCCATGCGCAACGCCAGCGGCGCCGCGCTGCGCGCCGCTGAGGAGGTGCCCGCCGGCCGCCGGCCGGCCGCCGCCGGCGCCAAGTGACGCCTCGCGCCTGACCCTGTTTTGGGGTGCGCTGCCGGGGCCTCCCGGGCAGCGTCTTGCAGGGCGCCGGTCTCCCGTCCGCGTTGGGCGAGGGACCGGCGCTTTTTTGCGAGCCGGCCTGGGCGGCGCCCTCCCCCGCGGCGGGCCTTCGCGGCTCCGTAGGATGCCGCCCATGCTTTCCCGCCGCCTGCTCCTGGCCGCCGCGCTGCCGGCCACCTGTCCCAGCCTTTGCACGGCCGCAACCGCGGCCGGCGCGCCGCGCGCAACGCCTGCCGCTCCTGCCGTCCCCATCGACGCCATTGACGCCATCGACAGCCGCATCACCCCGCGCCCGCTGGACTTCCCGCGCGACTTCGGCGCGCACCTGGGCGTGCGCACCGAGTGGTGGTACGCCACGGGCACGCTGCGCACGGCCGCGGATGAGACGCTGGGCTTTCAGCTCACGTTTTTCCGCAGCCGCACGGGGCTGGCCACGCAGGACGCCGGCCGCTTCGCGCCGCGCCAGTTGCTCTCGGCCCACGCGGCGCTGAGCGACTTGCGCGCGGGCCGCCAGCGCCACGCCCAACGCCTGGCGCGCTGGAACGAAGACCCCGCCGCGCCGCTGGCCGCGGCCTCGGTGCGGGACACCGACGTCTTTCTGGGCGACTGGTCCTTCCGCCGCGAAGGCGGTGCCGGCGCCAGCCGCTACCGCGCCCGCCTCTCCGACCGCGACGCGGGTTTTGCCTACGAGCTGGACCTGAACGCCACCCAGCCGCTGCTGCTGCAGGGCCGCGCGGGCTTCAGCCAAAAGGGGCCGGACCCCAGCGAAGCCAGCCACTACTACTCCGAACCGCACCTGGCGGTGAGCGGCACGCTCTGGCGCGGCGAGCGCCGCGAGGCCGTGCAGGGCCGCGCCTGGCTAGACCACGAGTGGAGCATCGCCTACCTGCACCCCGACGCGGCGGGCTGGGACTGGATAGGCATGAACCTGGACGACGGCGGCGCGCTCATGGCTTTTCAAATTCGCCGGCGCGACGGTTCAACGATGTGGGCCGGCGGCGCCTTTCGCCCGGCGGGCGGCGCGGCACGGGATTTCGGCCCTGGCGAGGTGATGTTCACCCCGGGGCACACTTGGCAAAGCCCAACGTCGCAGGCGCGCTACCCGATGGAGTGGACGGTGCAGACGCCTTCAGGAAGCTTCAAGGTGCGCGCGTTCATGGACGCGCAGGAGCTCGATGCGCGCAACTCCACGGCCGCCATCTACTGGGAAGGCCTGTGCGAGCTGCAGGACGCCGGCAGCGGCCGCCGCGTGGGCGGCGGCTACTTGGAGATGACGGGGTACGCCTCGCCGCTGCGCCTGGGCTGAATCGGCGCGGCGCGCACGCAGTTGCGGCCGGCTTCCTTGGCCGCGTGCAGGGCGCCGTCGGCGTCCGAAATGAGCGACTCCAGCGTCGCGTGGCCCACGCCCAGCGAGGCCACGCCCACGCTCACCGTGGTGCCCACGGCGGCGCCGTTCCAGCTGACCTGCAGCGCGGCGATGGTTTCGCGTATGCGCTCGGCCACGTCCAGCGCGCCCAAGGGGTCGGTCTGCGGCAGCAGCACCGCCACCGACTCGCCGCTGAAGCGCGCCAGCAGGTCGGGGCTGCGCAACTGGCGGCCGCTGGCCTGGACGATCTCGCGCAGCAGCGCGTCGCCGCAGGTGCGGCCATAGCGGTCGTTGATGTTGCGGAAGCGGTCGGCGTCCACCATCAGCAGCGCGCAGTCGGCGTCGTAGCGGCGGGAGCGGGAGAACTCGCGCTCGGACACGTGCATGAACCAGTCGCGGTTGAAGGCGCCGGTGAGCTCGTCGCGCGTGGCGCGTACCTCCAGCGCCAGGTTCTGCTTTTCAAGCTGCCGCAACTGCTGCAGCAGCGGCAGCGCCAGCAGCGGCGGCAACACGCCGCACAGGCCCGCGGCCAGCAGCAGCGGCGCCCAGCCGGCCGTGCCGCCCAGGGCCATCTGAGTGCCCCAGGCCAGCGACTCGCAGGCCGCAACACTGGGCAACAGCAGCAACAAGGCCGAGCGCCGGGGTCCCAGGCCCAGCAGCAGGCGGCTCCAACGCTGCCGCCGGGAACGTTCGGAAGGGGTGCGTGCTTGCATGGGAAAAGTATCCATTGGGCCAGAGAGCGCAAATCCCAAGACCTGCCAGACGCAGGACGGCATGCGGCTGCGGCAAACGGCGGGCCAGTGCCAGCCCCCAATTTACAGGCAGGCGCGCCACCCTGACGCCCGCACGGACCCGCGGGCCGGCCTGGGCTTCACAGTTCACAGAAGGGACACAAGCCCCCGGGCACGCGCCGGGGTGCTTGTGTCCGCCACCGTGCACGCGCGACGCTTATTCAGTGCGCGCCGCCCGCATCCGCACCGGCCGCGCCGCGCGCCGGGCGCTTGGTGAACCAGATCAGGACGATGAGCAGCAGGAACAGCCCGGCAGAGGCAAGAAAGATGTCGTCCGCCGCACGCGTGTAGGCCTGTTGGTCCACCAAGCGGTTGATCTGCCCCCAGGCCTGCTCGGCCGTGAAGCCGTTGGCCTGCATGCCGGCCACGGCGTCGGCCGCCGCGCTGCTGCCCTGGCCCATGGTTTCGGCGTACTGCGCGTGGTGCAGCGTGGCGCGGTTGCTCCACAGCGTGGTGGCGATGGAGGTGCCCATGGCGCCGGCGGTGATGCGCACGAAGTTGCTCAGGCCGGCGGCGGCCGGTATGCGCTCCGGCGGCTGGCCGCTCAAGGTCAGCGTGGTCAGCGGGATGAAGAAGAAGGCCATGGCCGCGCCCTGCATCAGCGTGGGCACGAGGATCTGGACGAACTCCGTCTGCGTCGTGAAGTGCGAGCGCATCCACAAGACGACGGCAAAGCCGATGAAGGCAGCCGTGGCCATGCGGCGCGGGTCCCAGACGCTGACCTTCTTGCCTACCAGCGGCGTGAGCAGGATGGCCAGGAAGCCCACCGGCGCCAGCGCCCAGCCCGCGGCCGTGGCGGTGTAGCCCATCCACTGCTGCAGCCACAGCGGCATGAGCACCACGTTGCCGAAAAACACGCCGTAGGCCACCGACAGTGCCAGCGCGCCGAAGGCGAAGTTGCGCCCCGAGAACAGCCGCAGGTCCACCACCGGGTGCTCGGCGGTGAGCTCCCACACGATGAACACGGCCAGGCCCACCACGGCCAGCAGCGCCAGCAACACGATGAGGCTGGAGGAGAACCAGTCCTCCTCCTGCCCCTTGTCCAGCATGAGCTGCAGCGCGCCCACCCAGACCACCAGCAGCGCCAGGCCCGTCTTGTCTATGGGCAGCTGGCGCGTGGGCGTCTCGCGCTCCTTGTAGATGCCCCAGGTGACGGCCGCGGCGGCCAGGCCCACGGGCACGTTGATGTAGAAGATCCAGGGCCAGGCGATGTGGTCGGTGATCCAGCCGCCCAGGAGCGGCCCGGCCACGGGCGCCACCAGCGTGGTGACGCCCCACAGCGCCAGGGCGGTGCCGGCCTTCTCGCGCGGGTAGCTGGCCAGCAGCAGCGTCTGCGACAGCGGGATCATGGGGCCGGCCACCGCGCCCTGCAGCACGCGGAAGGCGATGAGCATTTCCAGCGAGGGCGCGAAGCCGCACAGCCACGAGGCCAGGACGAACAGCAGCACGCTGGCCGTGAACAGGCGCACCGCGCCGAAGCGCTGCGTGAGCCAGCCCGTGAGCGGCACGGAGATGGCGTTGGCCACGCCGAAGCTGGTGATGACCCAGGTGCCCTGCGTGGGGCTCACCCCCAGGTCGCCCGCGATGGCCGGCAGCGACACGTTGGCGATGGAGCTGTCCAGCACGTTCATGAAGGTCGCCAGCGACAGCGACAGCGTGCCCAGGACGAGCGCGGTGCCGTGCAGCGGCGGCGGCGGCACGTAGCGCGGCGCGCCGGGCGCGGCGGCGGCCGGGGCCGTGCCGGTGCCCGGCTTGGGCGCGTCCGCCCCGGGGGCGGTGGTGGAAGCGGCGCTCACAGCGTGATCCTTGTGTCTTGATGCCTCACTGCGCCACGGCCGTGCGCGCCGGCGCCGAGGCCACGCGCGCGGCGGCCTGCGTGGCACCTTGGGCGGGGCCGGAGCGGTTCACGGCGGCGGCCGGGCGCGCCGCGGCGGCCTGCCCCAGGTTGGCGGCGATGATGCGCTGCACGTCGGCCTCGGCCTCCCGCTCCTGCGGCGTCATGCCGGAGGCGCCGCCGCCATGGCCGGCCGCGTCCACCGCGCCGCTGGCCGCGCCCTCAGGGGCCGAGGCCGCGCCACCGGCGGCCGCGGGCGCCGCGCCGCGCGGCGTGTCGGCCAGCACCTTGCCGCTCTGGTCGCGCACGTCCACCGTCACGTCCATGGACAGGCCCACGCGCAGCGGGTGCTCCTGCAGCTCCTTGGGGTCCAGCGCTATGCGCACGGGCACGCGCTGGACGACCTTGATCCAGTTGCCCGTGGCGTTCTGCGCCGGGATGAGCGCAAAGGCCGCCCCCGTGCCCGCGCCCAGGCCCACGACGCGGCCGTGGTACTCGACCTTGCTGCCGTAGACGTCGGCCTCCAGCGTGGCGCTCTGGCCGATGCGCAGCTTGCGCAACTGCACTTCCTTGAAGTTGGCGTCCACCCAGCTCTGCCCCAGGGTCACGACGGACATCAGCGGCGCGCCGGCCTGCACGCGCTGGCCCAGTTGCACGCTGCGGCGGGCGACGTAGCCGTCCACCGGCGCGGACAGCTCGGTGCGCTGCAGCGCCAGGTGCGCCTCACGCACGCGGGCGGCGGCGCGCGTCACGTTGGGGTGCTCCTGCACGGGGGTGTTGTCGGTAAGCGCCTGGCTGGAGGCGAGCTGCTCGCGCGCGGCCTGCACGGCGGATTCGGCCGCGGCCACGGCGGCCTGCGCGGCGGTGCGCTGCGCCAGGGCGTGGTTGAACTCCTCGCGGCCCACGGCGCCGCTGGCCAGCAGCGGCTCGCGGCGGCGCACGTCGTCCTGCACGCGGGCGAGCTCGGCGCGGGCGCGCTCGGCATCGGCTTGGCGCAGGGCCACCTGGGCCTGTGCGGCGCTGTTGTTGGCGTAGAGGGTGCGCACCTCGCGCACGGTCTGCGCAAGCTGGGCCTGGGCCTGCTCCAGGGCGACGCGGGCATCCGCCGCGTCGAGCTTGACCAGGGGCTGGCCGGCGCGCACGAAGTCAGTGTCCTGCACCAGCACCTGCTGCACGGTGCCGGCCAGCTGCGGCGTGATCTGCACCACGTCGGCCTGCACGTAGGCGTTGTCGGTGTTCTCGTAGCGGCTGGCCACCATGAGGTGGTAGCCGCCATAGGCCAGCCCGGCCACGGCCACGACGGCGGCGATGGCGGTCAGGCCCTTCTTGCGCTTGGCCAGCCGCTGTTCCTTTTGGTCGCTCATGAGAGTCTCTTTTCGCTGTATTCGGTTGCTCGTTGGGCCGGCTGCAATCAGCGCGCGGCCGCCACGGGTTGCGCGGCGCCCTCGCCGCCTTGCCAGCCGCCGCCCAGGGCGCGCAGCAGGGCGACTTGCGCTTCCAGGCTGCGCGACTGCAGCTCGGCGGCCAGGCGCCGTTGCGTGAGCAACGGGCCTTCGGCGCTGAGCACGGTGAGCTGGCTGGACAGGCCCGCGCCGTAGCGCTGCACGGCCAGCCGGTAGGCGGCCTCGGCGCTGTCCTGCGCGGCGGCCTGCTCGCGGCGCTGGGCCTGCAGCGACTGCAGCGTGGCCAGCGCGTCGGCCGCCTCGCGCACGGCCTCCAGCAGCGCGTTGTTGTAGGAGAGCACGGCCGCATCCAGCTCGGCCTGGCGGCCGTGCAGGTTGGCGCGCAGCCGGCCGGTGTCGAAGATGGGCAGCGTGATGGCCGGCCCAACGCCGTACTGGCGGCTGCCGGCTTCGACCAAGCGGTCCAGGCCGATGGCGTTGAAGCCGATGAAGGCCGTGAGGTTGACGTTGGGATAGAACAGCGTGCGCGCCACCTGGACGTCCTGCGTGGCGGCCTCCACGCGCTCGCGCGCGGCCACGATGTCGGGGCGGCGGCCCAGCAGGTCGGCGCCCAGCACGGCGGGCTGCTGCAGCGGCTGCAGCGCGGCCAGCGGGGCGTTGAGGCCCTGCAGTGCCTGCGGCGGTTGCGCCGTCAACGCGGCAAGCTGGTTGCGGGCCAGGGCGATCTGCTCGTCGAGCTGCTCGATCTGCAGCCGCGCCTCCGGCAGGCCGCCTTCGCTCTGGCGCAGCTCGACGTTGGTGTCCAGCCCGTTGCTCACGCGCTGGCGCACCAGCTCCAGCAGCGACTGGCGCTGCGCCAGCGTCTGCGTCGCGACCTCGCGCTGGGCCTGCAGCCGCGCCAGGCCGACGTAGGCGCGCGTGACCTGCGAGGCCAGCAGCACGCGGGCCGCGGCGGCATCGGCCTGCGCGGCACGGCCGGCGCCCAGTGCCGCGGCCAGCTCGGCGCGGTGGCGGCCGAAGAAGTCGAGGTCCCATTGCAGGCCGGCCTGCAGCGTGGCCGTGGTGCGCACGCTGCCGGCCAGCGGCGGCGGATAGATGCCGTGCTCGGTGAAGCGCTGGCGCGTGGCGTCAAAACTGGCCTGCGCGCTGGGCAGCAGCGCGGCGCCGGCGGCCTCGTTCGCGGCGGCGGCACGCGCGATGCGCGCCTGCGCGGCCTGCAGGTTGGGCTGCTCGGCCAGGGCGCGCTCCACCAGCGCGTCGAGCTGCGCGTCGTTGAAGGCGCGCCACCAGTCAGGCGCCACGGGCAGCGGCGTGGCGGCGTCGGCCTGCAGGCCCACGGCGGCGGGCTCCAGCAGTTTCACCGGCGGCTTGGACGGCCCCGGCGTGGCGCAGCCGGCCAGGAAGATGGCGGCCGCCAGCGCGGCGGCCCTGAGGGCAAAGGGCTTCATTCGGTGTCGTCTTCCGGGAAAAGACTGGACGGGGCGCTGGTCTGCAGCGCCTCGGCATTGACCAACATGCGGCGCAGCAGCACCAGCAGCGTTTGCCACTCGTCGTGGCTGAAGCCGACCAGGTGGTCGTTGAGCACCTGCGACAGCACCTTGGGCACTTCGCCGGCCACGCGGCGCCCTTCCTCGGTGAGGCTCACGTGCACCACGCGCCGGTCTTCCGTGCTGCGGCAGCGGCTGATGAAGGCCTTTTTCTCCAGCCGGTCCAGCATGCGCGTGGCGGCGCCGGGGTCCACGTTGAGGTCGCGTGCCAGCGTGGCGACGGTGACCGGTGCGTCCTTGTTCTTGAGCAGCAGGAACAGCGGCATCCACTGCCCATGCGTGAGCCCATGCGGCACCAGCCGCTCGTCCGCCAGTTGGGCGATGGACTGCATGACGCGGCGCATGAGGTAGCCCACGCTGTCCTGCGCGCAGTAGCCGCCGCTGTAGAAGGTCACGGGCGACGGTGCGGCAGCGTCGGCGGCCGGTGCGCCGGCTGCAGGGCCGGCGGGTGCGGAGGTGGAATCGGTATCAGACATGACGGACGCGACAATAATTGCCTAGACAATCTTTGTCAAGGCAAGAGCCCATGACCGACCGGGGTCGGCGGGGCGGCTTCTACACTGGCGGGATGGCCCGCAATCGAAACAAGAACCAGGACGGCGAGCGTCCCCGCGGCCAGCGCGTGGGGACGCTGGCGGCGTTGCAACCTTTTTTGAAGCCCTACCGGGGGCGCATGGCGCTGGCGGCGCTGCTGCTGGTGTGCGCGGCGGCGACGACGCTGGTGTTCCCCATCGCCTTGCGCGGGCTGATCGACCAGGGGCTGGTGCCGGCGGACCCGGGCGGTCGCATCCTGGCGCTGCGCGGCAGTTTCCTGGCGCTGTTTGGCGTGGGGGCGGCGCTGGCGCTGTTCTCGGCCGGGCGCTTCTACATGGTGACCTGGCTCGGTGAGCGCGTGACGGCGGACCTGCGTGCGGCGGTGTACGCGCGCGTGCTGCGCCAGGCGCCGGCCTTTTTCGAGCACACGGCCACGGGCGAGGTGCTCAGCCGCCTCACCACGGACACGACGCTGGTGCAGGCGGTGGTGGGATCGAGCCTGTCCCTTGGGCTGCGCAACAGCGTGATGGGGCTGGGTGCGCTGGGCATGCTGGTGGTGACCAACCCGCGGGTGATGACGCAGGTGCTGGGCGTGCTGGTGCTGGTCGTCCTGCCCTCCATCTACTTCGGCCGCCGGGTGCGGCGGCTGTCGCGCGCCAGCCAGGACCGCGTGGCCGACAGCAGCGCCATTGCGGCCGAGGTGCTCAACGCCATGCCGGTGGTGCAGTCCTATGGGCAGGAGGGGCGCGAGGCGCGGCGCTTTGCCGACGCCACGGAGGCCGCCTTCGACACCGCGCGCAAGCGCACGCGGGTGCGGGCCTTCCTGGTGGCCTTCATCATCGCGACGACCTTCGGCGCGCTGCTGTGGGGCCTGTACCAGGGCACGCAGGCGGTGGTGGCCGGGCACATCACGGCGGGCCACCTGGGGCAGACGGTGGTGTACGTGATCATCCTGGTGGGCAGCGTGGCGGTGCTGTCGGAAGTGCATGGCGACCTCCTGCGCGCCGCGGGCGCCACCGAGAGGCTGATGGAGCTGCTGCACGCCGATGCGGCCATCGAGCAAGCCGCTCACCCGCGCGCGCTGCCGCCGGCGCACGGGGGCTCGGCGGTGAAGTTCCAGAACGTGCGCTTCGAGTACCCGTCGCGGCCGGGCCAGCCCTCGCTGGACGGCGTGTCGCTGGACATACGCCCCGGCGAGACGGTGGCCCTGGTGGGGCCCAGCGGCGCGGGCAAGAGCACGCTGCTGCAGTTGCTGCTGCGCTTTTACGACCCGCAGCAGGGCCGCATCACGCTGGACGGCGTGGAGCTGCGCGAGGCGTCGCTGGAAGCGCTGCGCGCGCGCATTGCACTGGTGCCGCAGGACAGCGTGGTGTTCGCGGCCAGCGCCTTGGAAAACATCCGCTACGGCCGGCCGGAGGCGAGCGACGCCGAGGTGATCGCCGCGGCAAAAGCCGCCCATGCGCACGAGTTCATCAGCGCCCTGCCCGAGGGCTATTCGACCTTCCTGGGCGAGCGCGGCGTGCGCCTGTCGGGCGGCCAGCGCCAGCGCATCAGCATCGCGCGGGCCCTGCTGAAGGACCCGCCGCTGCTGCTGCTGGACGAGGCCACCAGCGCGCTGGACGCGGAGAGCGAGCGCATGGTGCAGGCGGCGCTGGAAGGCGCCATGCGCGGGCGCACGACGCTGGTGATCGCGCACCGGCTGGCCACGGTGCAGCGGGCCGACCGCATCGTGGTGCTGGACGGCGGGGTGATCGTGGACAGCGGCACGCACGCCGAGCTGGTGCAGCGCGGGGGGCTGTACGCGCGGCTGGCGTCCATGCAGTTCGACCTGCGCCCGGCGGCGTAAGCCGAAAGGCGCCCTCGCGCGTTGTCTTGTGGGCACGCCGGCTGCTGCCGCGCGTGAACGGTGCGCGCACTGCAGCGCGTGCCGACATCCCAATCTTCAGAGGAGAAATTGCGTATGAGTATCCGAGTGCGTGCTGGACTGCGTCCCGTGGCCGGCCTGCTGGCCGCGGCCGTGGTGTTGAGCGGCTGCGCCGACATGAACATGAGCGACCGCCAGAAAGGCACCGCCATCGGTGCCGGTGCGGGCGCGGTGGCCGGCGCGGTCATAGGCAACGCCACCGGCGGCCACAACACCACGCGCGGGGCCGTCATCGGCGGCGCGCTGGGGGCCATCGCCGGCAACGTGTGGTCCAAGCGCATGGAGGACAAACGCGTGGCCATGCAGCAGGCCACGCAGGGCACGGGCATCGAGGTGAGCCGCACGCCCAACGAGGAGCTGCGCGTGAACGTGCCCGCGGACTTCAGCTTCGACGTGGGCCGCGCCGACATCAAGCCGCAGATGCGCCCGGTGCTGGACCAGTTCGCCAGCGGGCTGGACGCGCGGCAGATCGTGCGCATCGTCGGCCACACCGACAACACCGGCAGCGACGCCATCAACAACCCGCTGTCGGTGAACCGCGCCAACGCCGTGCGCGACTACCTGGTGATGCGCGGCGTGCCCGCGGCGCGCATCACCACCGAGGGCCGCGGCAGCTACGAGCCCGTGGCCGACAACACCAGCGAGGCCGGCCGCGCCCGCAACCGCCGCGTGGAACTGTTCCTGCGCGACCCGCAGCCGGCGGGCTGATCGCCCAACGGCGGGCGCCACGGTCCTGACACGGCCGTTGGCGCCCTGAGCCCCGGGGATTTGGGCGGGCGCAGGGCGGCGCCCCTACACTGCGCGCCTTCTCAAGCCGCCCGCCCAATGAAGAGCTATCTCGAACTCGTCCAGACCGTCCTCGACCAGGGGAGCTGGCAGGACAACCGCACCGGCATCCGCACCCTGAGCCTGCCCGGCGCCATGCTGCGCTTCGACCTGCAGCAGGGCTTCCCGGCCGTCACCACCAAGAAGCTCGCCTTCAAGACCGCCGTGGGCGAGCTGGTGGGCTTTCTGCGCGCCAGCCGCAGCGCCGCCGACTTCCGCGCCCTGGGCTGCAAGGTCTGGGACCAGAACGCCAACGAAAACCAGGCCTGGCTGGCCAACCCCTACCGCCTGGGCGACGACGACCTGGGCCCCGTCTACGGCGTGCAGTGGCGCCAGTGGCCCGCCTACAAGCTGGTGTCGCCGCAGGCCACGGGCCAGATCGAGGACGCCCTCCAGCGCGGCTACCGCCGCGTGGGCACCGTGCAGGACGAAGCCACCGGCGCCCCCGGCGTGCTGCTCTACAAGGCCGTGGACCAGTTGCGCCAGTGCCTGGACACCATCGTCAACAACCCGGCCGACCGCCGCATCCTCTTCCACGGCTGGAACTGGGCGCAGATCGAGGAAATGGCGCTGCCGCCCTGCCACCTGCTCTACCAGTTCCTGCCCAACGCGGCCAAGCGCGAGATCTCGCTGTGCCTGTACGTGCGCAGCAACGACCTGGGGCTGGGCACGCCCTTCAACCTGGCCGAGGGCGCGGCGCTGCTGCACCTGGTTGGGCGCCTGACGGGCTACACGCCGCGCTGGTTCAGCTACTTCGTGGGCGACGCCCACATCTACGAGAACCACCTGGACATGCTGCGCGAGCAGTTGCAGCGCGAGCCGCTGCCGCTGCCGCGGCTGCTGCTGTCGGACCGCATCCCGGACTTCGCCGTCACGGGCCGCTACGAGCCGCAGTGGCTGGAACAGGTCGAACCCGGTGATTTCTCACTGGACGGCTACCGCCACCACCCGCCGCTGACCGCCCCTATGGCCGTGTAATACGGGGGCTTGGACAACATGAAACTCACCATCGTGGCCGCCGTGGCCCGCAACGGCGTGATCGGCCGTGACAACGACATGCCTTGGCGGCTGCCCGAGGACTTGAAGCACTTCCGCCGCGTGACGCTGGGGGCGCCGGTGATCATGGGCCGCCGCACCTGGGACTCGCTGCCCGCGGCCTTCAAGCCGCTGCCCGGGCGGCGCAACGTCGTCATCACCCGCAACGCCGGCTGGAGCACCGAGGGCGCCGAGGCCGCCGCGTCGCTGCAGGAGGCGCTGCAGCGTCTGGCCGACGCACCCGCCGCCTTCGTCGTGGGCGGCGCGCAGCTCTACGCGCAGGCGCTGCTGCTGGCCGACGAGCTGGTCCTCACCGAGATCGACCGCGACTTCGAGGGCGACACGCGCTTTCCGGCGTTCGAGCGCGAGCGCTTTGCCGAGGTGGCGCGCGAGACGCACCGCGCTGCGCCGCCCAACGACTTCGACTTTGCCTTCGTCACCTACCGGCGACAGGCCTGATTTTTCGCCCCCATAAAAGCACCTTCAGGAGAGATTTCCCATGTCCGGCCACGGTTTCCACGTCCACGGTCCGCACGACCACGAGATCGAGCATGCCGCGCACCACGGCGGCAAGGACCCCTTCCAGGGCCGCATCGCCGTGACCACCGCCATCCTGGCCACGGTGGGTGCGCTCTTCGGCTACATGGGCGGCGCCACGCAGGCCAACGCCTCGCTCTACAAGAACAACGCCGCCATCAAGAAGACGGAGGCCTCCAACCAGTGGAACTACTACCAGGCCAAGAGCAGTAAGCAAAGCCTGCAGGAGCTGGCGCTGCAGCTCGTCTCGGAGGAGAAGAAGGCGGACGTGCGCAAGGAAATCGACCGCTACAAGGCCGAGAAGGCGGAGATCAAGGAAGGCGCCGACAAGCTCGAAGCCGAGGCGCGCGACTGGGACCACCAGTCCGACGAGCAGATGCACCTGCACCACCGCTGGGCCCAGGCGACGACGGCGCTGCAGGTGTCCATCGCGCTGGCGGCCATCACGCTGCTGACGCGGCGCAAGTGGCTGGAAATCGGCATGTACGCGGTGGCCGGGGGCGGGACGCTGCTGGGAGTGGCTGCCGCTTTGCACATGTAAGACGCAAGGGCTGGCGGGTGCCCAGCACGCCTGCCGGCCCTGTCTTGCGGCCAGCGTGGGGACCGCCTGGGTTCCCGCCTTCGCGGGAACGACGAAGCAATGAGCCGGCCGCATCGGCTGCCGGCCAACGAACAAAGGGCCCTTCACGGGCCCTTTGCCGTTTCCGGGAGCCGAAGCTTGGGCGCCGGCTCAATGCAGCGTGTACGGCCGCAGCGCGTCGGGGATGCGCATGTCGGACGGCATCTCGAAGCTGGCCAGCGCGGCGCCGCGCATGCATTCCGGGTCCTGCGGCAGGCCGCTGCGGTCGCTGTAGTCGTGCGCGGCCTGGGCCTGGCGCACGGCCTGCGCCTTGGGCACGGCGGTGGCGCAGGCCACGTCCAGCGCGGCGACGCCGGCCACGGCCACCAGGGAGCTCACGGCGCGGGCGCGCTGCGCGTCGTTGCCGGTGATGGCGCGGTTGCCCAGGGCAGCGAGGTCCAGCGCGTCGCCGGCCACGCGGCCCCACAGCCAGGGCGTGGGGTCCTTGGCCAGCAGCAGCCCGACGCCGGCGGCGATCTCGCGCCAGCCATAGGCCTTGACCAGCGACTCGTGCCCGTGCAGCCCGGTGGCGCGCGCCATCAGGCGCGGCGCCAGCACCTCGGCCAGGCCCAGGCCGATGCTGAACCAGCCCAGGCCGCGCGCCAGGCGGCGCGAGGGCAGCATGTGGCCGTCGTCCACCGCCGCGTCGTGGCGCCGCTGCTGCGGCGCCTGCGGGCTGTAAACGCCGCTGGGCAGGCCACTGCTTTCCGTGAGGGAGGATGGCTGTTGCTGCATGAGGAGGCTCCTGCTGAGGTGGTCCGTTGGGCCGTCCGCGGGGTTCAGGGCTTGAGGACCACCTTGATGCAGCCGTCCTGCTTGTCGCGGAACGTGGTGTACATCTCGGGGCCCTGCTCCAGGCCGACGGTGTGGGTGATGACGAAGGACGGGTCGATCTGCCCTTCCTCTATGCGGTGGAGCAAGTCTTCGGCCCAGCGGTTGACGTGCGTCTGGCCGGTGCGCACCGTCAGGCCCTTGTTCATGAGCGCGCCGAAGGGAATCTTGTCCAGCAGCCCGCCGTAGACGCCGGGAATGGAGAGCACGCCCGCGGGGCGGCAGACGTAGATCATTTCGCGCAGCACGTGGGCGCGGTCGGTTTCCAGCATCAGTGCCTGCTTGGCGCGGTCGTACATGGAGTCGATGGAGCGCGTGGCGTGCGCCTCCATGCCCACGGCGTCTATGCATTTCTCCGGGCCCTTGCCCTGGGTAAGCTCGGCCAGGCGCTCCAGCACGCTCTCGTTGTCGAAGTCGATGGTGATGGCGCCGCCCGCGCGCGCCATGGCCAGCCGCTCGGGCACGTGGTCGATGCACACCACCTGCTTGGCACCCAGCAGCAGCGCGCTGCGGATGGCGAACTGGCCCACGGGGCCGGCGCCCCAGATGGCCACGGTGTCGGTGGGCTGGATGTCGCACTGCACGGCGGCCTGCCAGCCGGTGGGGAAGATGTCGCCCAGGAAGAGCACCTGTTCGTCGGTGAGGCCGTTGGGCACCTTCACGGGCGCGACGTCGGCAAAGGGCACGCGCACGTACTCGGCCTGGCCGCCGGCGTAGCCGCCGGTGAGGTGCGTGTAGCCGAAGAGGCCGGCCGTGGTGTGGCCGAAGAGCTTGTCGGCCACGTCCTTGTTGCGGTTGGAGCGCTCGCAGACGGAGAAATTGCCGCGCCGGCACTGGTCGCACTCGCCGCAGCAGATGGTGAAGGGCACGACCACGCGGTCGCCGACCTTGAGCTTCTTGTTGTCGCGGCCGACCTCGACGACCTCGCCCATGAACTCGTGGCCGACGATGTCGCCCTTCATCATCCCGGGCATGAAGCCGTCGAAGAGGTGCAGGTCCGAGCCGCAGATGGCGCAGGAGCTGACCTTGATGATGGCGTCGCGCCCGTCCTCGATCTTGGGGTCGGGGACGTTGTCGCAGCGGATGTCTTTCTTGCCGTGGTAGCACAGGGCTCGCATGGGGTCAGTCCTTTCGCGCTTGGGCTTCTGGCGGTGTGGACTGGGCGGCAATACGTGTTCCCGTGGTGGGTTAGGCTTGCCGCCCTCGCAAGTCCTGCCCGCCCATGAAACTCGCCACCTGTAAGGTTAATTAGGCGCGCATATCCCTCCAAGTTCGGCGCGGGCCTTCTCTAAGTGCTTGTCCCTTCTCACACTGTTCGCTCAAGTTCACTCATGTACGTTCCTTGCTCCGCATAGAATTTGTGTAGCTAGCTGCGTAGCTAGCCGGTCTAGCTACACATCGAGGGCGCAATGCCGAGAGAAATCAACCGGCTCAACGACAAGCAAATCAGGGCGTGGATGAAAGCCGGTGCGCCTGTCGCAAAGGCTGATGGCGGGGGCCTCACCTTCACGCTGTCGGCGGCCGGCACGGCTGCCTGGGTACTGCGCTACCGTCATGGCGGCCGGGCCCGCGAGCTGACGCTAGGGCAGTACCCCGACCTCACCATCCAGGCAGCACGCCAGCGCGCCAGCAAGGCCCGGGCTGAAATTCAACGCGGCACGGATGTGGCACGCGAGCACCAGCGCGCAAAGGCCGAAGCGGTTGCGGCAAAGAGCTTCCGGGAGCTGGCCAACGACTACATGGCCAAGGCGTTCCCGAAGCTCGCCGACACCACTGCGAAGCAGCGGCGCCAGCACATCGAGGGCGTGATCTTCCCCAGGCTTGGCGCCATGGCAGCCCGCGACGTGACCACGGCGGACGTGGTGGCGCTGCTGGAGTCGGTGGGCAAGAAGAAAACGGCCAACGTGGCCGAGCTGGTGTTCACGGCCCTGTCGGAAATTTTTAGGCACGGGCTGGCGCGCCACGCCGTGACGGTGAACCCCTGCGCCGGCGTGTCGGTGGCTGCGATCTGCGGCAGGGCGGAGCCGCGACGCAAGCGGCTGAAGCTGACGGAGGAGGAGCTGCGTGAGTTGCTGCCTGCCCTCCCCCGCATCGGCCCCGAAAACACTCTGACGGTGAAGCTGCTGCTGCTGACCTGCGTGCGCATAGGCGAGCTCGCGCGCGCGGAGTGGCAGCACGTGGACTTTGAGCGGGCCGAATGGTTTGTGCCTGAGGCCAACTCGAAGACCGGCCGCGGCTTTACGGTGCCGCTGGTGCCGGCAGCGGTGGCGCTTTTCAAGGAGCTTCGGCCCCTGGCCAGCGGCTCGCGCTTCGTGCTGCCGGCCCGACAGGAGCGGCGGGTGCGCAACCACGCTGGTGCCGACGTGCCATTCAACCAGCGCGCGTTGAACGCCATGCTTCACAAGCTGTGCGACGACCTGGGCAGCAAGGTGCGGCGCTTCACGCCGCACGATCTACGCTCGACAGCGCGCAGCCACTTGGCGGCCCTCGGCGCCAGCATCATCGTCGCCGAACGGTGCCTGAACCACTCGCTGGGCGGACTAGTGAGCGTGTACGACCAGCACGATTACTTGACCGAGCGGCGCGCCGCCCTGGAGACGTGGGCGGCATTCCTGCAGGCCTGCGAGTCCGGCGTGCCCTGGCTCCGCGAGAGCAACGTGGTCCAATTGCGCGCTGCGTAACAGCACCAGCGCCCTCCCCAGGGCCGGCTGCCCTACTCCGACGGGAGGAAGTCCGAGTTCCCTTGCTTGGCTGGCGCGGCCTCCTTTTCCAAGGTAGCCGCGCCCGAGGGAGCGCAATGGACGACAGGAACAACAACACGCTCAGCCCCGATCCAGAAGAGTGGGCAGAGGTGCCCGACCCGGACTTTGGCGCCGATGACTACTTTGCCTTGCCCGACAGCGGCGTCGGGTACTACAGCCTAGAGGACGCGGCATTGCTGGCCGCGCTGGACATGTGGAACGCTGGCCAGGTGCTAGACGTGCCGGTGGGCGAAGGGTGGCCAGAAGGAGACGGGCCCAGGGTGCGCAAGGGTATCGAGCCACTACAGCGCCAGTTGCTAGACGCGCTCGCGCGCTCCGTGGAGAGCGGCCTTCTCGAGGCCGTGGTAAGGCGCCGCACGCTGCCCGACTCGCGGCCCGTCCCAGGGCACACCTTCGTCCGCCTGGCTGACCTTGAGGACTGGCTGGAAGTTCATGGCCACATGCGCGGTCCCGTGATCGAGGCGGCTGCGGCGGTCTTCGTGGACAACCCATGGCAGGTTGCTTGCGCTGTGGCCAGGGATCGGGCAGAGCTCCGGCACCCCGCCGCGCCTACCCAGCCGCAGCAGCATGGCGACAACGCGGCGACCCTGGACGAGGTGACGCGCCTGAAGCGCGAGCTCCAAGAAGCACGGCTGCACGTCCTTCATCTTCAACGGCAGGGCGAGCGACGCAATGGCGCTGGCCGGCGCCGTGATGACCTGGGGGCAAGAGAACGCGCAACGCTGCTGAAGCTGGTTATCGGCATGGCCATTGATGCGTATCGGTTCGACCCTACTGCGGCCCGCACCACCGTGCCAAAAGAAGTTGCGGAGGCCTTCGCGCTCTTGCCCTGCGCAGACGACATCGCCGTGACCGACGACACGGTGCGCAAGTACCTGAAAGAAGCTGCAGAGACCGTGCTGGCCAAGAAACGGAGTTGACCTCGAAACCGAATTCGGTTTCGTCTATCCGAGTTCGGCCCCAACACAGCACGCGGCCGCTGCAATGACCTCATGTTCAACCATGAGGCTGCAATGCGCTCCCCGTCTTTCCACATCGCGGCAACCAAGCCGCGCCAGTCCCGCCAACCCCTGCAGGCGGCAGAGAACCCCGACGCCCTGCTGCTGGTGCAGACCGTGACCGCGCTCACGGGCATGTCCACCTCCACGCTGTACCGGAAGATGGCCGCGGACCAGTTCGTCCAGCCCATCCGCCTCGGCACGCGCTGCACCCGCTGGCGCGCCGGAGACGTGACCGCTTGGCTGCGCCAGCAGGCCGCCAACGCTTGAGGTTTCCCGATGCTCAAGCAACGACATGCCGTCTGGGCGAAACGCCCCGCACGCAGGCAAGCATCCCGCCGCACGGCGAACCGCACCGGCCAAGACCGTGCTGTGCGACCTGTGCCGACCAAACACACCAAAACCCACCAAACCCACCAAGGCCATACGGCTGGCACTTGTGTTCGAGCGCGCTGTTGTAAGGCGCTGCAGTGGATCAACGTGAACCGCTGTGGCACACTGGGCGTAGGTGCTTCAAAACGCCTAAAGCAAGCGGATAGCCGCCCCGACAGCGCGGCTTTGTCACGCCCAAATTCCGTCAAGGTTCTGGGCGGGATGGGGCTATCCGTAAGGACGCCCGCCCGGCTTGCTTCGGGTTTTGAACATCCCGCCCACCCCCTGTGCTTCAAAACGCAGGAAGTGGCTTCCCAAGCTCAGCAAGGAGCCCGGACCATGGCACAAAGCCCGAAGACCGCCCACGTCGGCGGCAACATGCGCACGCCTGCGCAGTCCTCCACCTACGTTCCCGCGCACTACCTGCGCCGGGTTGCCCGTTCGATCCTGCTGCGAGCCGCAGTCAAAGGCCGCCTGTCCTGGGTTGTGGTGCTGCACCTGCTGGCGCTGTTGGACCGCGGGGGCGAGCAATGAAGGCCGGGCGCAACACCATCCCCCAAGAGCAGGCCGCGGTATTGGCCGCTTGCTTCAAGGTGCTTGGCTATGAGGCCGACCACGGCTTGCCTGAGCGCGTGGCTCAGTTCATCCGCGGCAAGGCCGACCGCCTGCCCGCCAGCCTGGGGTGGGTGCCGGAGAGCGCCCGCCCGGTGCTGGAGGCGGCCCGAACGATTTACGCCGAGAGGCCGCACGCCGCGGCAAGCGCCAGCCCCGGGCCTGCAGCGCCTGCGGCAATCCCACCAATGCTGAAGCTGCACCCTGAGCCGGCGAAGCCTGGCCATGCTGTTGCCCTGGGCGACGAACTGCGCATTGAGCTGCCGCGCCTGAGCCGCATTGCCTACTTCGAGGGGACGCGCGCGCAAATCGAAGGGGACGGCCTTGTGCCTCCTGGCGTGGCGTGGCCGAAGGGCCGCGAACACGCCACATGGAAGCGCGGCGGCGCCTACTTCAACCTTTTCCGCATCAAGCCCGCCGGATTCCCCGGGCGCGCCAGCGAGTGGGCCGCGTGCGATTCCTGGCGCTTGGCCGTGCGCAACTTCGAGAGCCATGCTGACGCCGAGGTGTGCCGTCTGCGCCGCGAGCTGGAGGCTGCGACCTACAAGGCCAGCAGCACCGGCAGGCTTGCGGCAGCGCGCCAAGCCGAGCGTGCCCACAGGGCCGCCGCTGACGCCGGATTTCAGGCGTTCATGGGCGCCGTGCTGCCCCCGAGCATCAAGCGCGAGCCGGCGCGCCGCGGGCGTCCCGCCAAGGCCACCAGCGCCAGCGTGAAAGGGGCCACGGCATGAGCGGCCCCACAAAGCCGGCGCCGCGCCGCGCCGCGAGCCCCAATGCTGCAGCCATGCGGGACGCCTACACGCGAAGCAAGACATTGCGCGAAAGCCTGGGCGACAAGCTACTTCCGCTGCTGGCACTGTGCCAATTCGCCACCAGCGCCCACGAAACGCTGCACCAACTGGACCGCGCCGCGGCAGGGGATGCGGAGTTCGTGACGCGGCTGGACATGGCGGCGCCCGCCTGGCTGGACGCAATGGGCCAGCTTGGAGCCATGCCCGGGCGCATTGGTGAATGCCTCGCGCTGGCGATGACGCTGTGCAGCGAAGCGGCCGGCAACGCACAGGCGGTGGCGGAAGTCACCTACAGCGCGAGCCGCGACCTGTGCGCCGTCGCGCCGGCCATGAAAGGCGGTGCAGCGTGAACGCCGCCCTGAACCTCACCGCTGATGGTGTGCACGAGCGGTTCATGTTGCCTGTGACCAGCGATGCGGAGGTCTGGCCGCGCTACCGCGTGGGCGAGTTCGTCGTCATCGAACCTGGCACCAAGGCGCTGCCGGGTGACGACGTGGTCGTGACGTTGCACGACGGCTGCCGCCTGCTACGCGAGCTCGTGACCATCGATCCGGCTGGCATCGTGCTGGAGGACAACGCCGGCACCGTCACGGCGCTGGCTTCGGACTCTGTGCTGCAGGTGGCCCCCGTCGTGGGCCGCATGAGTCGCGCCATGGCGCTGCAGCACATGTGCGGCGCAGAGGTGGCTGGCATGGATGAGACCCGCAACTGCATCCAGCCTAGTGCTGCTGGCGCGCCCGGGTGCCCACCGGCGACCGCACGTCAAAAAAATTTCTCAGATGCGCGTTCGGGCTGCCTATACGAGTCAAAGGAGCTCACCCGATGACCGTGCAACGCGAAACCACAACCCAGCCCGCCGACAGCAGCCCCCCCTTATTACCTGCAGATGGCCAAGTCAGCAGGCCCATGACGCTCACGGTGTTCACCAGCGCGCAGCCGACGCGGCTGACCAAGGTTCTGACCTTGGCGGACGGCAAGCTGCAGAAGACAGCCGCGGCCAGCATGCAGATGGGCCGGGCGCAGCGCGTGGAGGTGCGCGACATGGCCGAGCTGGCGCAGCTGCTTGACAGCCTGACCGAAGCTCAGGCTGTGGCCTGGGGCGTATGTGCACATGAGGCGGTCGACGTCGTGCCCCAGGACGCAGAAGCCTCGACGCCCGGCGCTATCGCCCGCACGCGGCAACACTTCAGCTTTCCTCCTGCGCCTGGCGTACTGATGCTGGACCACGATGGCGCGCCCGGTGAGCAACTGGACGCCGCCTCCCTGCGGCAACGCCTCATTGATGCCTGCCCAGCGCTGGCCAGCGCGCCGATGCTGTGGCGCCCCAGCGTGTCGGCGGGCGTGCGCGCGCCGGACGGCTCCCCACTGACGGGCATCACACGGCACCGGCTTTACGTCCCGGTGACCGATGCCAGCCGAATCCCCGAAGCAGGCAAGGCGCTGGTGGCGCTGCTGTGGGCGGCCGGGCATGGCTGGTTCGAGGTAGGTCGGGCCGGCCAGGCGCTGGAACGCACGCTGGTTGATGCCGCCGTGTGGCAGCCCGAGCGCTTGGACTTTGCGGCGCCCCCAGTGCTGAAGGACGGGCTGACGCGCGAAGGCGTGGCGCCTGTGATACACGGCGACGGCGCGGCACAGTTCGACCTGGCGCAGATCGTCGCCGACGCCGACACACTCAAGCGGGCCGCTGCGACGAAGAAGGCTGCACGCGAGGCCGTCAAAGGCTCGTGCGACTCCCAGCGCGAGCGCTGGGCCACCGAGCAAGCGCCCCAGCTGGCCGCGCGCCGTGGCATTACGCCCGAGAAGGCCCGCGAGGTGTTGCGGCGTGCCAGCGAGCATCGCGTGTTGATGGGCGACTTTGTATTGACCGCGCAAGACGGTGCCACCGTGTCCGTGGGCACGGTGCTGGACGCCCCCGACCGCTGGCACAACGAGCGCTTTGCGGACCCGCTGGACCCGGATGCGGACCGGCGCGTGGCCGTGGTGAATCTCAAGAGCGGCGCGCGCCCGTACCTCTTCAGCCACCGTCACGGCGGCGTGCGCTTCGAGCTGATGCGCCAGTCGTCACGAGTACAGGTGGGCCGAGGCATGCGCATCGCCACGACGGACGCGGTGTTGGCCGTGCTGAAGACCCGAGGTGAGCTGTTCGACTTCGGCGAGGGCACCGTGGCTTACGTGAGCGAGGGCAAGGCCCGCCCCGTGTCCCCGGACTGGCTTTTGGATCACATGGGCCGCGTGTGCGATTTCTACAGCGTCAAGTTGCGTTCGGACGGTGAAGGCGACGCCGTGCGCGAGGAGATTCCCGAAGACGCTCCGTCCCCTGTGGCTCGCGCCATCCTGGCGAAGCACGGCGACCGGGGCTTCCATAAGTTGCTGGCCGTCACAACAGCACCCACGCTGCGCACCGACGGCTCAATCCTGGACACGCCTGGCCATGACGCGGCATCAGGCCTGCTGTACTACAGCGAGCACCCGAGCCCGCCGCGCGTGCCCAACGCGCCCTCACCGGCTCAGGCGCTGGAGGCACTGCGCTTCCTGTGGAAACCGGTGCGCGACTTCCCTGTAGTGGACGACGTGGGGCGCGGCGTGGTGCTGCATGGGCTACTGACAGCAGCACTGCGCGCCAGCCTGCCCACGGCGCCAGGTATCGGGCTCGATGCGCCGGCAGCCGGCACTGGCAAGACGCTGTTGGCCCGTTGCATGGGCATCCTGGCCACGGGCACCGATCCAGCGATCTTGCCTCCGGCCGACACCGACGAGGAGACGCGCAAGCGCCTGTTCTCCGCGTTGCGTGAGGGGCAGCGCGTAGTGCTGTGGGACAACGTGCGCGAGCCGCTGGGCTGCGCTGCCCTGGACAGCTTTCTGACTGCGTCGACCTTCGCGGATCGCATCCTGGGCAGCAGCGAGACGGCCAGCCTGCCGAACCGCGCGTTGTTCATCGCCACCGGCAATAACCTGCGACTGACCTCTGACACTTGCCGCCGCGTGCTTCTGGCGCGCCTGGATGCTGAGACGGAGAAGCCCTACACCAGGGACTTCAGTTTTGATCCCGCGCAGATGCTGGCCGCACACCGACAGCAATACGTGGTGGCGGCACTGACCATCATCCGCGCGTACATCGCTGCAGGTCGGCCGAAGATGGCGAGTGGCCGCACGGCTAGCTTTGAAGTGTGGGACGACTTGGTCCGGCAGCCGCTGTGCTGGTTGTCGCAGCTGGCAGCGCAGGCCGGCGTGCCGGACCTGCCAACCTTCGCGGACCCGGTGGAGGCCGCAGCGCGTGCGTTCGAGCAAGACCCGGAAACGACCAAGCATTCGGCGCTGCTGGAGGCTTGGCACGCAGTCTTTGGCAGCGTCCAGACCACGGTAGCCACGGCCATCCGGCGTGCCGAAACGGACGACGCTCTAGGCGTGGCGCTGGAGGAAATCGCTGGCCAGCGCGGCGCTATCAACTCGCGGATGCTGGGGCGCTGGATCGAGCGCATGGCCGGGCGCATCGTCGGCGGCAAGCTGTTCGTGCGGATCGGCATACGCGCCGGCACGCTGCACTGGGCGGTGCAGTTCGCACGCAAACAGCCGGGAGAAAACACACCAAAACCCACCAAACCCGCCACGGCGGACGCCGACGGCCCGGCATGTGGCGGCAAGATGGTGGGGCTGGAAGGGTTTGTTTCGGACGGTCTGAGCACAGGCCTTGGCGCCGCTGAGCTCGCTACCAGCGACACCGAGGCCTTCTGATGCATGCGACCGAACTGCTCCGGGGACTGCACCGCGCCGGCTTTGTGCTGGCGCTGGGCCACGAGGACAAGCTGCTCGTGACACCTGCCAGCCGCCTCACCGAAATGGACCGTGCTGAGATTCGCGCACACCGTGATGATCTGGTGCGGCTGCTGACGAAGCCAAATTCGGCGCTAGCGGCCACTGCCGATGCGGAGAACTGCGTCACCTGCATGCACCGGACACGGGCCGACGTATGCGGCAGGCCAGTGGAGGCTGGGTTGGCGTCGCACTTCGAAGTGTTCTTCTGCGACACCCTGCCCGGCGCCGGCGTCGGTTGCCCAGCTTGGAGCGCACGTCCACCAGCCTGGACTTGACCTGCTGGCACTGCCGGCGACGGCTTGGTGTCGAGTGCCAGCCATCTACACTCAGATACGGTCGCGCATACCCCGACGGGGGGAAAACCGGGTGCCCTTGCCCAGCTGGCGCGGCTTTTTCTGCAAGGTGCGCAAAGGGTGCGCAATGGAATTTCAGCACTATGACTTTGTAAGGTGCTTTACGCTGGACGAACTGGTTTGCTTGTGCGTCGGCATAGAGCCAAGCGAACTAAAGAATGCATCGCCTCGCGATTTAAAGCAGTACAAAATAATTCGGCAAGAAGCATTGTTTAGTGCAGTTTGTGCACATACGGAAGGGCTTCTTACCAAGTCGCGCCGCGGCACAAGACTAGATATGCGGCGCGGCCTTCTCTATCCGACGCGCGTCATTGGAAATATTCCAGGAGACTCTGAGGAGCTACGTCATTGGGAGCAGCATTTTGGATATAACTGCAATGACTTGCTACCCGAAGGTAGCGAGGAATGGGAATTTCCCAGAGAAGTAATTGCTGAATGGCTCGCCACACGCCCAGCATTTAAGCCCGCCTATGATTTCTCCCGGAAATCTGGGCTTTTCATGGAATCACCGTTAGCTCCCGGGCCACTTGCAGCGACACAAGAGAATGCGGCGCTGCGTGAAGCCCTTGCCCAATCTGAGAGCGCACGCGCGGTACTTGAGGCCCAAATGGGCAGTATGAAAACGACCCGGTCTACAGCGCCTCAAGAGTTGCGGCCCACGCACCAGCGGGCTGATGATCTGGCTGGCAAGCTGCACGAGGCGAGCCAGACGGCGGCGAAGTTCCACGAGGGTTGGCCATGGGACTTACACGAGACCGAATTACTGCGCCACATGGCAGCGGCGGCTGAACGCTTCTGGGTCCGGTATGACCCGTCTGACAGCACCACAGCTCCGACCAATGAGGCTGTTTCGACGTGGCTGCAGGGCCGCGGCGTCTCCAAACGCACTGCCGACACCATGGCAACGATCCTGCGTGCCGATGGTCTACCAACGGGTCCACGCACCTAGTCCCTGTCACCAACTTTTCTTAGTGCTGACAGGCACTTATAAGCGTATCAGGAGTTACTGACACCCAGTCCCTGCAGTGGACTGCAGCTATTCGTACGCAGTCGCTCCGGATGCAATGCACCTCATGTTGACCCACGAGGCCGCAATGCACTCCACACCCTCCCATGATGCGGCGAAGAAGCCGCACCAGCCCCTGCATGTTGCCCAGCTTGATGACGCATTGCTGAAGCTGCAGACCGTCCGGGCCATGACTGGGCTTTCGGACTCGACCATCTACCGCAAACTGGCCGCGGGCGACTTCCCCCAGCCGATCCGGCTGGGCACGCGTTGCACCCGCTTCCGAGCTGGTGACGTGACAGCATGGCTCCGCCAGCAGGCTGCCAAGGGAGCGGCTCAATGAGAAACGCCCGCTCCGACGAATCGAAAGCAGGCGTTGCCGGCCAGGGCGGCGCCATTGTGACCCAGGATCACGCGGCCGTGCAGCCGCTGCATGCCACCACCAGCGGCCAGCTGCGTCACGGCGCCCTTGAAGTCGCCAGTATCGCTATCCGCAGCGACGCGCAGGGGCGTCTCTGCCTCAATGACCTGCATCGCGCCGCAGGCGGCCAGACGAAGCACCGCCCCAGCACTTGGCTGCAGAACCAACAAACCCGGGAACTGATCCGCGAACTCGTGGCGGATGGGGCCTCACGGAATTCCGTGACCCCTCTCGCCACTGTCAACGACGGCCACAACAACGGCTCCTACGTCGTGCGCGAACTGGTCTACGCCTATGCGATGTGGATCAGCCCGGCATTCCACCTACGGGTCATCCGCGCCTACGACGCGATGGTCGCGCAGCCAGTAGCTGCCGTGCCAGCGCTACCTCGGACGTACAAGGAGGCGCTGCTGGCGCTGATCGCCGCTGAGGACGAGAAGGAGGCGCTGGCCGCCCAGGTGCAGGTCTTGGAGCCCAAGGCCCAGTTTCACGACGCCGTGTCTGGCGCTGTCAACGACCAAACCGTGCAGGAAGTCGCCAAGGTGCTGGGAACCGGGCAGAACCGCCTGTTCGCATTCCTGCGCGACGAGGGTCTGCTGATGCACGACAACCTGCCGTATCAGCGCCACGTCGATGCCGGCCATTTCCGCGTCGTGGAGCGGACGTTTGCGGACCGCCGCGGCGAGCGGCACACCTACACCCGCACGCTGGTGACGGGCAAGGGACTCACGCTGATCCAGAAGCGGCTGGCCGCTCAAGCTGCGGCTGCATACCCCCTGGGCCTCTCTAGAAAAACGCGCCATGGGCCCACAACGGGTCTCCATGGGGCATGAGGCAAGGGGGTAACCGATGAACGGGCGCGGCGAGCAGGGCCGCAAGGCGAAAAGGGGCGGGAAGGACCGGGACGGCAGCCGCTTTGCGCTGCTGCCGCACTGCGTCCTTGAAAGCCGCGCCTACTTGAACTTGTCCCACACCGCGCGAAGCCTGCTTATGGAAGTCGCGATGCAACTGCTGCCAGACAACAACGGCCGCTTGCTGCTGTCGCGCGCCCATCTGGCGCCACGCGGCTGGAAGTCGGCCGATGTGATCCAGCGGGCCAAGCTGGAACTGCTGAACAGCGGATTCATCTTCGAGACCGTGAAGGGGCACCGGCCGAACAAGGCGAGTTGGTACGCGGTGACGTGGCGCAGCTTGGAGCGGCGCGCGGACTATGACCCCGGTGCCCTGGGCGGATTTCCGCGGAGTGCTTACCTGCTGGTCGGCGTCGACGAAAACGCGGCCCTTTGTCCGTCTCACGGAACAGGGAAGCGCCCTACTGCTCCGCCTCACGGAACAAGAGCCCGCTTCACTGCTCCGTCTCACGGAGCAATGGAGGCCATTTCAGCCCCCTCCTCTGTTCCGTCTCACGGACACCATCTAGAGATGCCATCTGCAGGGATCAGAGAAGGGAAGCCAGGGAGGAGCAAGGGGGTAACAGGCACCAGCGCCAGCACTCCAGCGACATGCATGCAGTGACGGGCTGACTTGGCAACAGCGACGGCCCTGGGTCGCCGAAAGCACGCCGAACGGTCAAAACCGCCTCTCCGCAAATTCCCGGTTGCGCAACAACACCGGGGAGACGCAATGCGGGAGGCTGGCTGCCTGTGGGATGACTTCGTGATCGAGCTGCTGATTGCCGCGACGCGCCAGCGCAACCGCGGCGCCAACGACCCCGACGACGACAGCGACGACCTGATGCCTGCGCAGCGCGTGGTGCCAGCGGCCGGCACCGCGCCCCCGCCCGTGACAGCCACGGCACGCAGCGTGTTCGACCTGGCGCAGGACGTCGAAAGCGGCCCGGTGCGCGTGCACCGCCACAACATGCCCGGCAGCTCTTCAGGGTTCTCGCTGAGCGCCAGCGCGAAGCCGCGCCGTGCCTTCAACACCGTGGCCCGCGCCGGTGCTGTGGTGCGCGTGTCTGGACTGGCGTACCCGGGCAACAGGTGGACGGCCGAAAAAGCAGAGAAGGAGCGCGCGCGCCGTGCCCGACAGAAGGTGCCGCCGCCGTCGTTGGCCGCCAAGAACTTCAAGTTCAGCAAGGCAGGCGCGGCGCCTGATACAGCAAGGACAGAGCAACGATGACGACAACAAAACGCCCCGGCCGATGGAAGCCGGGACAGTCCGGCAACCCTGCCGGCCGCAAGCCTGGAACCGGCGAGGTGGCGCGGCTGCGCGCCGCCATCGCGGAACAGGTGCCAACCATCTTGGAGACGCTGACCACCGCGGCGCTGGCCGGCGATGTGGCTGCAGCCCGACTGCTGCTGGAGCGCGTACTGCCACCCGTCAAGGCCACAGAGCAGGCCGCACCAGTGGCGCTGCCGGACGGAGGCACGCTCACCGAGCAGGGCCGAGCCGTCATGCAGGCCGTAGCCCACGGGGAACTGGCAGCAAGTCAAGGTGCCGCGCTGCTGGGCGCGCTGGGGCAACTCGCCAAGCTGACCGAAACGGACGAACTGGCCCGACGCATTGAGGCCCTGGAAACGAGGAGCAAGTCATGACACTACGCAATCGCCTGGACCGCCTGGAGGCCGCGCTGCCAACCCATGAGGCCGATCCTCAGCGCGGCGAACGCCTGAGCGCCACCGTGCGCTTCATCTTGGACAGCGTGCCCCGTGGCCCCATCACCGTTGACGGCGACCGGGACGCCCCCTTTCGCGAGCTGCTGCAGCGCGGCGATGCCGGCGCGCTGACCGCCGAGGACTGTGCGCTCCTGGCCGCTGCACCTGAATGCCACGTGCCAGCGCTCGAAGTGCTGCGGCTGCTGGTGAAGCTCATGGACGAGGTGTGACCGTGGGGCAGCTACGCATTCGACTGGATCGCCTGGAGCAGGCCTGCATGAGCGCGCTGGGCGGGTCAGTGCTGCTGGCGTACGACAGCGCAGGGCTGCTGGCGCCGGTGACCTTTGACGCCGCCCCGGGCGAGCCGGTGCCTTTTCCGGCCGGGTGCCGGCCACAGCGACCCGAGGAGCCAGAAGCGGACTACATCGCCGCACTGGAGGCGCTCGGCCTGACCATGCTGATGTGGGATTTCAGCCGGATACCCAACTTGCCGGAGGGGGCCTGACATGGTGGACCTGCGCATCAGATTGGAAAAGCTGGAGCGGGCCATGGCGCTGCCGGGCAGCCCTGCCGTGGTGCTGTACGAAGGCGACGACGGGCGGCTGGTATCAGACCTGTTCTCCAGCGGCGGCCCCGGGACGCCGACAGCCACGCCTGCCGGCTGGCGCCCTCAAATGCCGGACGAGCCAGCTGACGCCTACGTGGCCTCGCTGCAGGCCACAGGGCTGCAAGTGGTGGTGATTGAAGTGATGGACGCAAGCATTCCCGAGCCAAGTACGGAGCCGGCAGTTGAGTGAAGAGAGCGGCCGGGCTCCAACCGCGTTGTAGACCTGCGGGCTGGCAGCACAGAACAGCGCGGACTTTTCTGCGAGGATTCTCGCGTGGCGGCCACTTCGACCGGCCCAAAACTGGGCCGATCCTGTTATGCAATGTCATGGTGCAGCGGGCCCTGCTAGGTTTGGTCAGACCTGAAATCCGACCAAGACCGCCAGGCCGCGCGGTGGCAGGACCGTCTCCTCATTTTTCAGGAGACGTTCTCCCGGCTCCTGTGGCGCAGCCCGAAAGGGTTGGACTTGAAATTCGACCCTTCGAGATTTGGCGTCCGAAAGGGCGCATGCGTGGAGCTCCAGCGCGCCGCTTAGGGTCACCGAGGGGTAACGACTGGCCGCCCACCGTCTCCACAAAAATGCGGAGACGATGCAGGCGCAGGTGGGCTGTTCGCCCTCTTCGCAGGTGCCGGGCGCGTTGCCCTGACCAACCACCTCAAAGTTGAGGCGGTTGAGCATTCCCCGCACGCGCGGGGCGCCAGCGTTTCGTCTCCTTCCGGTAGTGCAACGGTGACCGCATTCCCCGCGTGCACGGGGCGCCTGCCACAGGGTGATGGACCATCCCTCACGCTGCTGAGCACTCCCCTCGCGCGAGGCGCCGGGAGCCTCATCACACTTCCTCAGCTTGAGGAAGTCGGTTCCCCCGCGCGCATGAGGCGCTGGACGGAAGGAAGGGGTAGAACGGTTCTACCCCTGCTGAGGCAGTCCGCGCGCACAGGGCCGGCCGTGATGTGACATCACATCGCTTCATCTCATGCCGCGCAGTCTCTGCGCGTGTGGCGCTGCTAGGGACATCGCCCCAAAACTGTGGGCATCCAGCGCAGTCCCGCGCGCGTGTGGCGCTGCCGGTCACCGTTGCGCTACCGGAAGGGGATGAAACGCGCAGTCTCCGCGCGCGGCGCTGCCGGAGGGGCGGTTCCAGTGGAACCACTCTCTCAAAGGCGGTCCGCTCGTGAAGGGCCGGCCGTGTCAGGCCGTCTGACGCCGCCGAGCTCGCCACGCGGCCCCCCGGCGCATGTTGGGAAATGTTGGGGCGGCAGTGACCGCGCGCCGGATAAAGAAACCGCAGGGAAACGGTGCTGGCCTCGCACTGCTGGCGCCGCGGAGTGTCAAGGTTCCGTCAAGGGCGCACGAGCCGGAGACCAGGCACACCAGGGCGGCCAGGCGGGGGGGGCAGCCTGTTGACAAACGTTGACCCGGCGACCTCGCGCACCAGGGCAGACTGATAAGGTTTAGGTAAGGGTCTGGGGAGGTTTTGGGTAGGGTGCGGCACCAGCGCAGGCGCCGCCTGCCTCTTTTCCGGGCACTGCCACTGAAGGCTTGCGGGGCAAGGGCTTAGGCGTGATCTGGGCCGGTTGTCCCGCGCCTTGTCCACTGTTTCTGTGGACGGCAGATGGATTTTCTGTACGCATCGCGCGCGCAAGCGAGGGTCAGCGCATCGAGATGCCGAGGCGCAATGCGCGAGACCATGAAGGTAGTGGACGGGTGCGCTGGCGCTGGTGGCCTGGAGCCATAGGGTTCCGTAAGGGCGCGGGCGGCGGGGCCTCGTCCCCTTCCGATAGTGCAACGGTGACCGCGTGCTCCGCGCGTGCGCAGTCGGCGGCACAAATGGGTTGGGTGCGCAGCCGGCGACTTCAGAAAACTTCAGATTGCCCGCGAGCTGACCGGTGGTGCTTCCTGAGGAAACGGCACCCTGCGGCATCCCGCGCGCTCCCCTGGCGCTGGTGGCCCGATGCCTTCACAGTGCTTCCGTCACCGCGACGGAATGGCGGTGCGCTGGTGGCCGGTGCCACGTGAGCGGCGATGCCCCGCCGCCGCGTCAGGAGCGCCTAGGAGCAGCGAACGCGGGTGGGATGGTGGCAGGTGCCGGCGCCAGTGCTGGCGCTGCTGCAGGGCCGTTTTTTTGGGTCAAAGCCCGCAGGGTATGGGGACTGTCCGACGTTAGAGAAGAGTCATCCGGCTCCGCCTCGCTGTCCGACTGCGCCGGCGCAAAAACTCACGCGGCACTGCGCCTCGGATCGCCATTTTTGTCAATGAAATCAACCGGCTCAAAGTTGAGCCGGTTGACTGCGGCTGCGCCTGGGGTGCGTGGAGGGCGCAGCCCCGGTGCACGAGCCTGCGACCTGAGAAAACCTGAGTCGGCGGGTGGTTGCGGCGCGCAGCGCCAGCCCTGGGCCGGAAGCAGACAAAACCAGACACTGCGCCTACTCCTGGACAGCGTGTCGACTTCTATACCGGCCCAGGCCGATACGAAGACATGACGGTGTACCCACCTATCGGCAGCGCGCCTCTCCCAGCGCGACCCACTTGTTCGTGCGCACGAGCTTCTGGACGTCGATTACCTGCACTGAGATGCCGCGGCCGGCCAGTCCTTGCTCTGTAACGACCTCACAGACATAGCTCGCATAGCCATCCCGTGAGGAGCCGTTGTCAATCACGCCAACTCTGAACATGGACGGCGAGGTCCAAAGCGCATCCTTGGCGGTCTTCTCAGCTGGGCTTTTGAACTGACGCAGCACCGCTTCCTGAGCCGGCGACAGCGATACAGCCTGCGACTGAGCCGCCGTTGGCCCTGCAAGCGCCAGCGCCAGCGCGCCGAGCGCAATCACCTTTTTCATGACGTCCCTCACATTGGTTGATTAGTGCACATGGTGTGAGCGCGGCCTGATTTGGCGCACTCCCTAAGGATTCTGGTGCGGTGCTAGCCGACAACTGCCAAGCGACTCCATGCGGCCGCCACGGTGCTCAGCAGCCACAGCGCCATCCCAGGTAGCTGGAACGGGCGGTTGACCGAAAAGGCTTTGGGAATGGTCCAGCGGCGTTTGGGGCTGACAGCGTGATCCGTAGCTTTCCGGGGATGACCACAAACCTAAGCCGAAGGGGACCGCTGTGAGCGAACTGGTAGGCGCCATCTACTACGAGTGCACCTTGGAAACCCAAGGCTTGATCCACGCGCAGCGCAAAGTTGATGCCGCACTGAAGAAGGCCGCCGACAGCTTCGACAGCCTCAAGCAGGTCGGCGTTGGCGCTATGACGGCCATCGCCACTGCCGTGAAGATTCTGGCCGCAGCCATGAGCTTGGTGAAGGCGGCCGAGATGGCCGACGACATGCGCCTCCTGGCTGCCCGCGTCAACATCGCCGCCGGCAGCATCCAAGCCGGCGCCGAGGCGCTGCAGGCTCTCACCAAGATCAGCGCGGCCACGCAGACCGAGTTGGAGAGCAACGTCCAGGTGTTCGCGCGCCTGAACTCGTCCATCAAGCAGATGGGCGGCACACAGCAGGACACGCTCACGCTTACCGAACTGCTGGCCAAGGCCATCAAGGTTTCCGGTGTGTCGGCAGCCGAGGCCTCCGCGGCGATGCTCCAGTTCGGCCAGGCGCTGGGCTCCGGGAAGCTCGCCGGCGATGAGCTCAAGTCGCTGATGGAAACCGCGCCCTATCTAATGAAGCAGTTAGCCGACGGCATCGGCGTGCCTATTGGCCAGCTCAAGAGCCTGGGTGAGCAGGGCAAGCTCACCGCCGACGTGGTGGTGCAGGCGATGAGCAAAGCCGCCAACAGCATCAACAGCGACTTCGCCCAGATGCCTGAGACGGTCAAGGGTGCCTTCACCGTCGCGATGGATGCCGCCGCGCGCGCTAACGAGAAGTTGGACGATCTGACCGGCACGAGCGCTGCGCTCACCGGTGCCGGCAAGGGCCTGGGCGACGTGCTGGACTTCGTGGCCGGTCGCCTGGCTGCCATGGCCGGCGAAAGTGAGAAGGCCGGCCGCGCGAAGCTGGTGCAGAAGTGGGCTGAGGACACGGCCACCGTGCTGTCGTATGTCGTGGACGCCACGGACTTCGTAGTGCGCGGCTTCCGGCAGATGGGCGCTGGCGTGGCCGGTCTAGCTGCATCGGCCGGGCTCGCTGCCCAGGGGCAGCTGGGCGCCGCGCGCGCCGCGCTGACACAGATGAAGGACGACGTGCTGGCCATCGGGAACGCCGGCTACATCGGCCCGCGCTTCCGGCAGCAGCAGGCGGCGCTGAAGCTCACGCCCGAACCCGACCGCCTGGACCGCGCTGGGCAAGCTGCGCCGGCCATGTCCAAGCTCAAGCCGACGAAGGACGAGGACGAGGCCCGCAAGGCCGCCGCCAAGACCGCGGCGGCACAGGCCTACTACGAGGGCTTGGTGGCCGCGAACAAGACCGCCCTGGAGCAGATCGACGCCGAGGAGCAGAAAGCTCTCACCGAGAACCAGCGGCGCATGCTGGCGGACAAGGACAACGCGGCGATCTACACCAAGGCGAAGGTGGAGATCATCAAGAAGTTCGCGATGGAGCGCGCGCGCCTGGAGGAGGAAAACGCCCAGCAGATTGCGGACCTCAACATCCAGACAACCACCGACGAGGCCACAAAGATCGAGGCCATCCGTGCCGAGAGCGTGCGTCGTGCGGATGCCGCGGAGCGCCTGGGCACGATGACCCACGAGCAAGCCGAGCGCGCCAGGACCGCGGCCACCTTCGAGGCCGAACAGGCGCGCGCCGACCTGGCCGAGCGCAGCACCCGCGCCCGCGCCGAGGCCGGCATCCTGTTGGCCGGAACCACCGAGCGCCGCATCCTGCTCGTCCGGGACGAAGCGATCCGACAGGCGGAGGAGGCCTACCGGCGTGGGCGAGCCACGTTCGAGGAGGCGGAAGCGGCGAAGGTCCGCGCGGTGCAGACCGCCATTGATCAGCAGAAGCAGTTGGAGGCTCAGCGTACGGGCGTGAAGCTGCAGACGCTGCAAATCAAGGCCGAGGGCGGCGGACTACAGGACCAGGAGAACCTGATTCGAGGCCAGGCCGCAGCGGAGATGGAGCAGGCGAGGCAAGCGGAGCTGCTTGACCTGGAGAACGCCCAGCTCTACGCCGACCTGCGCGTGGCCATCGAAGAGGACATGAATCGGCGGCTCGAAGCGGCGCGCACGGCGGCGAACGTGTCGGCTATGCAAAGCACGGCCAGCACTTTCGACTCCCTGGCTGGCATCATGAAGACGGCGGCTGGCGAGCAGTCGGGCATCTACAAAGCGATGTTCGCAGCCAGCAAGGCCTTCGCCATTGCCGAGTCGATCGTGAAGATTCAGCAGGGCATCGCCAACGCTGCATCGTTGCCATATCCGCTGAATCTGGGCGCCATGGCCAGCGTGGCGGCTGCCACGGCGAGCATCGTGCAGAACATCCAGGCCGTGAAGATGGCCGGCGGGCGGCGGTACGGAGGCCCAGTGTCGGCCGGCTCGCTGTACCAGGTGAACGAAGACGGCCGGCCTGAGATGTTCACGGCGTCTGGTGGGCGCCAGTTCATGCTGCCTACGGCCAGTGGGCGCGTGACACCGGCTGACCAGGTGGGCGGCAGCGACGCCGCGCCCACCATCAACATCATCAACAACGGGCGCGCCATGGCGGTGGAGAACTCGTCCTGGGACGCGCAGAAACGCACCATGGACCTGACGGTGAAGGAAGTGGCCAATCAGATCAGCAGCCACACCGGGCCCGTGTGGAGTGCACTCAGGGGCACGACGAACGTGCAGTCTCGCCTGAGCTGACGCTTGCCAGCGCCGTGCGGGTGGCGCGCGGCATCATGGGCGCTCCAATAACAAGGGAGATTCCATGTTGACTATCAAGCGCGCGGCCAGCGCGGCGATCTTCGCCTGGCTGCTAGCCACAAGCGCGGCCGCACTGGCCCAGTCCTACACCATCCCGTCAGACCCGAAGGCCACCTATGCCGTCCTGGAGCGCGGCGGCAACGGCAACATCCGCACCATCACGTACCGGCGCAGCGGGCCCAGTGGGCAGTCGTATTCCAAGCGAGAGTACGACTGCAATGCGGCGAAGACGCGCTACTTGGGGACCGGCGACACGATGGAGGCCATGAAGGGCTCGAAGCCTGAGCCGAGCCGGTACGGCATCGTAGATGGCTCGATTGCGTCCTACTTGGGCGGGCTCGCCTGCAACAAGTAGAGAAGGGCGCCGTTTAGCTCAGTGCACAAGCCCCAGAGGCGCCTGCAGTTCCTCGAGTTCCCCCGGCGGCTGCTGTGCCGGGATGGTGGCCAGCAAGTCCACCTTGACGTGAGACGTGCCGCGAATCACGGTGAACTTTTGCCCCGCCTCCACCGTGAACTCCACACGCGTGCCGGTAGCTAGGCACGTGACGGCATAGCGGGCAGTTGCGCCGGTGGACTCGATGTGAAGGGGCTCCCCCTCCTTGCCTTCGAAGGCGCCGATGTGCTGTGTCATGTATGGATGGTGGTGGACGTTCACATGGAGCCTGCTAACCAGGAAGGCGACAGGCGCGAAGTCTGAGCATATCATTGCGACAACATCAATATGCAAAGGAGTTGTCGCTGTGATAACAGATCAAACGAATGAGCGGTCCACAGTTATGCGACGCGCGCTTGCTGCGCTCGGCATGACAAGCACCGAACTGGCCGATCTGCTGTCGAACATTCGTATGGACGGACAGTCGACTTCAAAGTCAACAATTTCCCGTTGGGTAAATGGTGCGCCAGCTGAGCCAGGAGTGCTTCTTTATCTTCGTGAGCGGCTTGTTGCGTTGGCGAAGAAATCACCGCCATCGTTAGGAGAATGCCGCGCTATCGCTATTGGTGGCGGAAAAGGAGGAGCGGGCGCCACGACCATCACATTTCATTTGGCCGCAGTTGCAGACCATCTCGGGTATCGAGTCACGCTGGCCTCAATTAACCGAATTTTCGATGTCAATGACAAAACGGCAGCCGCATTGGGACTCAAAATAGAGCACAAAGCAGTCGACATTGCCAATATTAGCAATATAAAGAAATCGCTTACCGATAAGTCCGACCTTTTATTGATCGACTACGGATCACGCACCCTCACGGGTTTTGATGATGACTATATAGGGCGAGCAGATGATTTCGATTTGGAAGGCATTGATCTTTTTGTTATCCCTTTCAGTCCGGCTGTTGAGTGGGAATATGATCCAGCACTGAAGGCCGTCAATACACTCATGAATTATGGTATTACAAGGTTTCGCTTGCTACCAAACATTCGGAGATTTGATGTTGGCCATTTACTTGGCGACACCAAAGCTGTGGAGGCAATAAAAGAATATCACTCATATGTCACGGAAACCTGCGTTTATCACAGGGAGGGTCTTGAATGGAGCACAAATTTCCAGGCGGGAAATCCCGATTGGGCTGGCATGCCGGAAATTAGCCTGTACTACGAGTATCTGTCGGTTTTCAGTGACTTGCTCAAGGCCATCGGCGTGGATATGGAAGTTGAAAACAGTGTCGACAAGATGAGCATTGAAGAGCTGCTTGCATACGTCCGGAAGTGACCTGGCCGCGCTAGTAGCACGCGACGGTGGCACTGGTTGGGCGCTGCTCAGTCTCTCAACGCGATGTCAGGGTCACGAAATCGCTACGCTGCAGGTCCCTGCTACACCGCGTCCAGCGTCGAACCGATGCTGCCTTCAAGTCGGCAGGCGTGCGCTTCACTGCTGGCAGATTTTCAGCTCCGCACCCGCCGGACGGCGGCAGGGTCCCGCCCCTGTCCGACGTTAGAGAAGAGTCATGCTGACTACCCAGGCTGTCCGATGGCGTGAGAACCAGCGGCCTTCGAAATTCGCTCTGCCGCCCTCGCCTGCCACCACTGCCCGTCGAACGCCTTGACTGACACCCTTAGCGTCCTGCTGGCTCTGCGGGCAGCACGCGCGAGCACAGCGGCCTGGTGGGTTTGGTGGGTTTTGGGGGGTTTGGTTTGCAAAGGTCTCGCAACATCGCGACGCAGCGCCGGGCTTGCAACTGATACGTGCACGCGACCACCACGTAGGTGGTTTGGCGCCTGCATGGGATCGGTGTCGCGATTGACTTCCAGCGCCAGCAGCTGCCATGTGCCCCACGAGCCACTGCGCCTGATGCAGAACACATCGCCGGTCTTCGAGCTGTTGGCGCTGCTAGTCAGGCTGCCGCGCCGGCCGTGGGGACGCAGCTCGGCACCCAGCGGGCGCCCTCGCCTGCGGGCTGCTGCAGGACTGCACGGCTACAGCGCCGCGACAACACCATCCCAACCCCGCCAGCGGCCTTGTTGATGCAACCTGAAAGGTTGTGACACGGATTGAAGCAAAATGCCGGCGCGGCCCGAATCTCGTTCGGCGCCATGGGCGGCCGTGTAGTAGCCCGAAGAAGACCTACGACGGCGCCAAGCTGGCGCTTGGAGGACAGAGGGATGAACAAGGGAAGCGCCTGCGCGCTTGCCGTCCTTGTGGCGGCATCCATGGCTACAGCGCCAGCAATGGCACGTGGCGGGTCACACGGTGGTGGACACCACAGCAGCAGCCACTCTAGCTACAGCCATGGCAGTAGCGGCGGCAGCTACTCGTCGAGCAAGAGCAACTCCACGGCCGGCCGCAACACCGCCAAGGCCGTCACGGCCGTTGCCAAGGCAGTCACGCCGAAGCCAACGAAGCAAAAGACCAGCACCTCCAATCCGGTGCAGACCAGTCAGGACGGCGCCGCACCGGTACCGGCCAAGGCTACAAGCCAGGATCGGAGCGACGCCACGGCGTGCATGGCGCCGAAGCCCGTCTTCGACAAGGTGCGCGGCGTGTGCGTGGAAGCCTGACGCGGCTTTTGGCTGCCGCGCTGATCGCGACCGCTGGCTCACCCGCAGCCTCAGACACGCACAGCAGTTGGGTCAGGCGGAAATTCAGGCGCCGACAGCTCTGCCCTGCCCGGCCACAGGCACTCAAAAGGGCGCCTGTCCGGGTTGGGTTGTTGATTACGTCGAGCCGCCGTGCGGAGCGCGCCTTGTGTCTCAGGTTAAAAGAAGCCGACAGACGCATTAAAAGAGAGGGAAATATTGGCAACCTTCACCGAGCGCGTGCTCATTCTGTGCAAAACGTATCCGTCCCCAAGCGCTAGTTATGTGGAAACTTCCTGTGTGGCAGGAGTTACTGCAGCAGGCAAGCTCATCCGCTTATTCCCGGTCCCCTTTCGTCTCATTGCAGACGAGCAACAGTTTCGAAAATGGCAGTGGATCACGGTCCGCATGGAAAAAGCTCCGGCAGATCACAGGCCGGAAAGTCACCGGGTATTCGTTGATACCGTCCAGTGCGAAGGAGAGCCCTTACCTTCGGGAAAGCAGGGATGGCCGCGGCGCATGGAGCACCTGCGCAATGTACCTATCTTTTCGGATTTCGATGCGGTGCAGGCAGCCAGGGAAAGTCAGGGAACAACTCTGGCACTGCTGCGCCCAAACCGTATCCTTGAATTGCAGATCAAACCCACCAAAAGCGCGGACTGGACGCCCGAAGAGCTTGCCAAACTGAAGCAAGACCAAATACAAACAAGCCTTTTGGATACCGAAGCGCATCGCAAACCAGCGCCGTTACTGCAAAAGATTCCCTTCGACTTTCACTACCGGTATGAGTGCTTAGTCGATGGAAAGTCAGTTGTATATCGGCACAAACTTGTTGATTGGGAGGCTGGCGCGCTCTACCGTAGATTACTGCGGGAGCATGGTCCTTCAGGCTGGGAGGCGCCATTCAGAGCCAAATATGAGCAAGAGTTGCCTTCGACAGATTTACTGATGCTCCTCGGAACCATGCACCGGTTCAAGGACAAATGGCTTGCGGTAAGCGTAATTTGCCCGCCTAAGCCGCAATCTGCAAACCACAGTCAGGAATCGCTGTTTTAGCGGTCAGGTGCATTACGGAGGGGCCACCGTGTTTTCGCGCGCTGCGTGCCACGTAGGTGCGGTGGCACATTGAGTAGTCGGCCTCGAAGCACACAAGGCACGCCGTGGTGGACTTCGACAACTTCACCAGCTCGCGAATGGTGGCGCCTTGCGTTTCGATGTAGGCCTGGAAGTCGCGCGTGTACGCCGCCCAGTCCTTGTCCACCTTGTAGCGGTCGCGGATATCCCGCGGGCAGCCCAGCGCCGGGATGTGCAAATAGGCCAAGCCGGCGCTGGCCAGCTCGGTCTTGAAGGGGGTTTTGGAAAAGCCCTTCTTCCGCGACAGCGGCAGCTCCCGCACGTCCACGATGGTCTGCACGCCGGCAGCGCGCGCACGAGCGATGAAGGCGGCGATGTCGAGGCCTTCATAGCCGAATGTAAAGATGGCGCGCGCGGTTGAGTTCATGTCGGGCGCCAGTGTACCGACCGATGCTGCACCGCGGCATTCGATGTCTTCCCTCAAGCCAAGCCATGGGACACATGACACGGCGCCTGAGGCCTTGAAACACCGCCCCGCCCGTCACCGGCTACAGCCCTTGCCTCAACCCTCCGGCCCCGTCAGGCTCCGGCCCGCCTCGTGCGGGCTTTTTCACCTCTAAGCAGCGAAGGCCGGCGAGCAGTGGACGCGCCGTCAGGTGTGAACGCGCCGCGCCGGCTGGCGCTGGCGGCCGGACGTCACCACGAGATGCCGCACAGTGCCCCACAGTGACCAAGCCCCAGCCACTTGCCAGCGGTGCATGCCGCCGGGGGTGCGGTGGCTGGGCAGCACCGGGAGCGGCCCCGACTGCAGTGCGCACCTCCTATGCCGCCACGTGCGCCAGCAGTTCATGCATGTGGGGCGCCACCAATGACGCCAGCCCAGCAGCCGCTAGGTCTGCCGCCTGCACACCACAGGCACGAACCTCCTGGCCAGCCAGCAGGGACATCAAGCCCACGGCGCAGAATCGCCCCGACCGCACACGCACGCTACTCCTGCGTAGCTAGATGCGTAGCCAGCCCAAACACCAAAAACTCAAGTGTTTGATTTACAAGGAATAAATTGCAGAAATGAAGCTTGCCACCTGGAACGTCAATTCCCTCTCCGTGCGCCTGCCGCAACTGCTGGACTGGTTAGCGGCCAACCCCGTGGACGCCATCGCGCTGCAGGAAACCAAGCTCACGGACGACAAGTTTCCCCACGAGGCGCTGCAGGAGGCCGGCTACCACGCGCACTGGTTCGGCCAGCGCACCTACAACGGCGTGGCCCTGCTCTCGCGCCAGCCCGCCACCGACGTGCAGCGCAATATCCCGGGGTTCGACGATCCACAGGCCCGGGTGATCACGGCCTCCCTGCCCTGCGCCGACGGCCAGCCGCTGCGCTTCATCGGGGCCTACTTTCCCAACGGCCAGGCACCGGGCAGTGAAAAATTCGCCTACAAGATGGCGTGGCTGGAGGCGCTGCGCGAGTGGCTCACGGATCAGTTAGCCCAATACCCGCGGCTGGTGTTGGGCGGCGACTTCAACATCGCCCCCGAGGACCGCGACGTGCACGACCCCGTCGCCTGGGCCGGGCAGATCCACTGCACGCCTGAGGAGCGTGCGCACTTCCAGGCGCTGGCGGGTTTGGGGCTGTCGGACGCCTTCCGCCTCTTCGAGCAGCCGCCGCGGCTGTGGAGCTGGTGGGACTACCGCAACCTGGCCTTCCGCAAGAACCAGGGCCTGCGCATCGATCACCTGCTGGTGAGCGACGCGCTGAAGCCGCTGGTGCGCGGCTGCCATATCGACAAGCTGCCGCGCAAGAACGAGCGGCCCAGCGACCACGCGCCGGTGGTGGTGGAGCTGGCGTGCTGATCGGGGGTGCGGCCCGCCCCACGGGGCCGCAAGAAGGAGCGCGCGCGAGGCGCTTCAGCGCCTGAATCCGCCTTCCACCGTGAAGAAGGCCGGGTTGAGCTTGGCCAGCGGGCCGCGCAGCTTTTCCAGCTCGGCGGCTGGCGCGTGCACTTCCAGCCGCGTGATGTCGGCCACCTTCAGCGCCTCCTGCAGCACCGAGCCGACGTTGTCCAGGTGGTGCAGCAGCGCGGCGGCGTCCACGTAGCCCTCGCGGCAGTGCACCTCGTTGCCGTTGAAGCTGAAGGCGTAGTGCAGGCAGCCGGGCTCGGTGAGGGTCTTTTCCTCGAAGCTGGGGCCCAGGCGCTTGAAGTCGTCCATGCGCCCCTCGTGGACCTTGAAATACGGCACCAGGGTGCAGCAGGTGTCGGCCATGGTTGTCGTCTCCTGAAAATGTGAATGCGTTGATGGCGGCGCCGCCAAGCGCCGCCGGGGCATTGTGAGTCAGCCGCCCGCCACGGCGAGCCCGTGCATTGCCGCATTCACAAGACCGCTGGCCGGCAGCCTCAGCGGCGGATGCGGCAAATGGCCGTGACCACGGGCGTCACGCGCTGGCCACTGGCGTTGACCAGCCAGCCGCGCACGCGCCCGTCCTGGATGAAGCCCGGCGATATGGCGGTGGCGCCTTCGGCGATGTCGGCGGGGCGGCTGTCGAAGTCGAACTCCACCTCGTCGCCCACGGTGTGCTCGAAGGGGCTGCGCGCGGTGCCGGCGCCGGAGGTGACGACGGCCCGGTAGTTGCCGTCGGCCAGGTTGTTGCCGTCCACCGAGACCTTGGAGCGGCTGCTGCGCTTCTCGCAGGCCACGCTGACGTCGGCGGCTTGGGCGGCTACCGCGGTGAAGGCGAACACGGCCACAGCGGCTGCAAGACCCAGGGAACGGATGCTCATGGGGAACTCCTGTGATGCAAGACATTCGGCGCGCCGGTCCGGCGCCACCGCCATCCCTTGCGCAACGCCCATGCCAAAGCGCTTCCCAGGGGAACGCGCCGTGCGCGGTGCGCCACTGGGCCATTTGCCCCACCCGGGACGGTCAAATCCCCCAGGCAGGCCAGCTCCTGAGCGCTTTGCCCAGCCCGCTGCGCCGCCGCTTGCGGCGCGGCGGCACGCCGGTTGCACCCCTTGCGGCCCAAGCTCCGCGCTTGCGCGGGACCCCATGACGACGAGGAGGCCCACCCCATGGACATGCGCCAGCTCCAAGGTTTCACCCTGCCCGGCCTGGGCACCGTGCAGGCCCTGCAGGCCGAAGTCGTTGAGCTCTCCGGCCTGGCGCTGCGCGACGGCGCCTGGCGCTTGGGCCGGCTGCTGCTGCGCGGCGTGGAGCTGCGCACCCCGGCGCTGGCTTTGCGCGCGACGCAGGTGCTGCTGCGCGGGCTCAGCGTGGTGCCGGCGCCGCCGGGCGATGCGGCCGCCCAACCACTGCGCGCCCTGAGCCTGGACGCGCTGGAGGTGCAGGACGCGCAACTGGAGCTGGCCCGCGCGCCCTCGCCCGCCGCGGCCGGCGAGCAGGCGCAGTGGCAACTGGACGCGCTCGCGGGCCTGGACGGCCGCCTGCAGATGCACATCGACGACGCGGCCTGGATCGTCGACGCCGAGGTGGGCGTGGCCATCCAGGGCGGGCGCATCGACTTCAACCGCATGTCCGTGGAGCACATCGGCCCGGACTCGCCCATGGGCGTGAGCCACATGGGCATCTACGCCGACAGCCCAACGGGGCGCGACTACCTCTACCAGTTCATGCTGCCGCACGTGCCGGGCGTGCGCTTCGAGCAGCGCGGCTCGCTCTTCGGCGCGCGGGTGACGGACCGGGGCTCGCTGGAGCTTCAACCCTTCGTGGAAAGCCTGCTGCACAACGCCGGCTGCGGCACGCCGCAGGGACGCCCCGGGCGCCACGCGGCGCCTGCCCTGCAGCGCACGCGCGTGAGCGGCGAGCTGAGCCTGGGCGACGGCGTGATGGGCACGCGCACGCAGCAGGTGGAACTGGCGGGACGGGCGCAGGGGCGCAACCGGGTGGGCCTCTCGGCGGCGTCCCTGGGCCAGCAGATCGTGCTGCGGCTGCCGGACCTGTGGGCCGCGCGGGCCCTGTTCTCACTGGCCGGGCTGCAAGGGAGCAGCGGCGCGATCACGGGCACGGTGAGCGCCACCGTCAGCGCGCCGGGCAACGGGCCGGCGCTGCGGCTGGCGGCCGAGCGGCTGAGCGTGGAGGCGGTGCGGCTGGACAGCGGCGCGTGAAGGTGCGTGAAGGCACGTAAAGGCGCGCGGCCACCGCCTGCGCGGTGGCGCCGCGCCTACAGCAGCACGATGTCGTACTGCTCCGGGTTCATGGTCGGCTCGGCCGACAGCGAGATGGGCTTGCCGATGAACTCCGACAGGCCCGCGAGGTGCGGGCTTTCCTCGTCCAGCAGCATTTCCACCACGGCCGCGCTGGCCACGACGCGGAATTCCTTGGGATTGAACTGCCGCGCCTCGCGCAGGATCTCGCGCAGCACGTCGTAGCAGACGCTGCGCGCGGTTTTCACCTGGCCGCGGCCGCCGCAGGTCGGACAGGGCTCGCACAGCATGTGCGCCAGCGACTCGCGGGTGCGCTTGCGCGTCATCTCCACCAGGCCCAACTGCGTGAAGCCGCTCACCGTCGTCTTGGTGCGGTCGCGGCCGAGCTGCTTGCGGAACTCGCCCAGCACGGCGCTCTGGTGCTCGTCGCGCGCCATGTCGATGAAGTCCACGATGATGATGCCGCCCAAGTTGCGCAGCCGCAGTTGCCGCGCGATGGCGCCGGCCGCTTCGAGGTTGGTCTTGAAGATGGTGTCGTCGAAGTTGCGCGCACCGACGAAGCCGCCGGTGTTGACGTCGATCGTGGTCAGCGCCTCGGTCTGGTCGATGATGAGGTAACCACCGCTCTTCAGGTCCACCCGGCGCGCCAGCGCGCGCTCGATCTCGGTGTCGATGTTGTAGAGATCGAAGATGGGCCGCTCGCCCTTGTAGAGCTCCAGCTTGCCCACGGCGCCGGGGGTGAACTCCTGGCCGAACGCCTTGAGGTGATCGAACTGCAGCCGCGAGTCGATGCGTATGGAGGCGGTCTGCTCGTTGCTGAGGTCGCGCAGCACGCGCTCGGCGAGGTTGAGGTCCTGGTGCAGCAGCGTGCCCGGCGGCACGCTGAAGGCGCGCTCGCGGATGGTGGCCCAGGTCTTGCGGCCGTAGGCGATGTCGTCGGCCAGCTCGGCGTCGGTGGCGTCCTCGGCGTTGGTGCGCAGGATGAAGCCGCCCCCGCCGCCCGTCTCGCGCGTGCTCACCAGAGCCTGCATGCGCTGGCGCAGTTGCTCGCGCAGCTCGTGGGAGCCGATCTTTTGCGAGATGCCGATGTGGTCGTCCTGCGGCAGGTGCACGAGCAACCGCCCGGCGATGCTGATCTGCGTGGACAGCCGCGCGCCCTTGGTGCCTATGGGGTCCTTGATGACCTGCACCATCAGGCTCTGGCCTTCGAACACCTGGCGCTCTATGGGCACGGGCGTGTGGCCATTGCCGTTGCCGCCGGGCTCGAAGCGGCTGTGGCCGACGAGGTCGGCCACGTGCAGGAAGGCGGCGCGCTCCAGGCCTATGTCTATGAAGGCGCTTTGCATGCCGGGCAGCACGCGCGCAACCTTGCCGAGATAGATGTTGCCCACCAAGCCGCGTTCCAGCGCGCGCTCGATGTGCAGTTCCTGTACCGCGCCGTTTTCGACGATGGCGACCCGCGTCTCCTGCGGGGCCCAGTTGATGAGAATGTCTTGCATGCGCTGCAGCCTCTGACTGCCGCAGCGCGCGGTCTCAGAAACGCACGTGCGCTTGCCGCAGCAGCATGGCCGTCTCGTGGAGGGGCAAACCCATGATACCGGAGTAGCTCCCTTCGACATGGGCGACGAAGGCGGCGATGCGGCCTTGTATGCCGTAGGCGCCGGCCTTGCCGAAGGGCTCGCCGCTGGCGATGTAGGCGTCGATGTCGGTCTCGCGCATACCTTCCAGGCGGACGCGCGACACGCTCAGCGCGTGCAGCACCCGGTTGCCTTCGCAGGCCACCGCCACGGCGGTGAGCACGCGGTGCGTGTGGCCGCACAGCGCGCGCAGCATGGTGCGGGCCTCGGCCTCGTCGGCGGGCTTGCCCAGGATGCGCTTGCCCAGCGCCACGGTGGTGTCGGCAACCAGCACGGGCACGGCAGGCAGCTCCAGGCGCGCGCGGCGCGCCACGGCCGCATCGAGCTTGGCGCGGGTCACGCGCTGCACGTAGGCGTCGGGCGTCTCGCCCTCGAGCACGGCTTCCAGCGCCTCGGCGTCCTCGTGCGCCTCCGGCAGCAGCAGTTCATGTGCAACCCCGATCTGTTCCAGCAACTGGCGCCGGCGCGGGCTCTGGGAGGCGAGCAGGATGGATTCGTGTGAGATGGTCATGTGCAGAGGTCTGCGCACCGGCGGCCGCCAGGGCACGCCGGTACGCGTAAGGGTCATTCCCGGTGGTACGGGTGGTTCACTGTCAGCGACCAGGCCCGGTAGAGGCCTTCGGCCAGCAGGATGCGGACGAAGGCATGGGGCAAGGTCAGCTCGGACAGGCGCAGGGTCTCGTCGCCGGTGGCTTTGAGCGCGGGGTCCAGCCCGTCGGGGCCGCCGATGAGGAAGGCCACGTCGCGGCCGTCGCCCATCCAGAAGCGCAGCCGATCGGCCAGCGCGGCGGTGGTCTGCCGCGTGCCACGCTCGTCCAGCACCACGCGCCGCACCCCCTTGGGGATGGCGGCTTCGATGCGCTGCGCCTCGGCCGCCATCAGCGCCGCCGCCGGCTTGCCGGTGGTGCGCGGTTCGGCCTTGAGCGCCTTGAGCTCCAGCCGCAGCTCCGGCGGGAAGCGCTTGGCGAAGTCGTCATAAGCCGCCTCGGCCCACGCCGGCTGGCGCTGGCCTATGGCGGCGATCACCAGCCGCACGGCTTAAGCCGCTCAGCCGCGGCTGGCCTTGGCGGCCTTGCGGGCCGGCGCGGCCTTCTTGGCTGCAGGCGCCTTCTTGGCAGCCACGGCCCGCTTGGCCGGCGCAGCGGCGACGCGGGTCGCCGTCTTCTTGGCTGCGGGCTTCTTGGGCGGGGCGTTGACCACCACGCGCTGCTCCGGCGCGGCCGCAGCCGTGGCAGTCTTGCGCGCGGCCGTCTTCACGCCGGCGGTGCGGGTGACGGCGGCCTTCTTGGCCGGCGCCTTCTTGGCAGCAGCCTTCTTGGCGGGCGCGGCCTTGGCCGTCGTCGCCGTGGAGGCCTTGGTCGCCGTGGTCTTGGCCGTGGCCTTCTTGGCGGCGGCCTTCTTGGCCGGGGCCTTGGTGCCTGCGGTCTTCTTGACCGCCGCGCCCAACGCCGCCTTGCCGGCCGCGGAACGGGCGGTGCGGGCGGCCGGCGCGGCGTCTTCCTCGTCCTCATCGTCCGCGGACGAGGCCTTGGGCAGGCCCTTGGCCGGGCCGCCCAGCTTGATCTTCACCGGCTTCTCACCCCAGATTTCCTCGAGGTGGTAGTAGTCGCGGATGGCGGGCTGCATGATGTGGGCGACGGCGGCGCCGCAGTCCACGATGATCCATTCGCCGTTGTCCTCGCCTTCGGTGCGCATGACGTCCAGGCCGCGGGACTTGACGGTCTCGCGCACGCTGGCGGCCAGCGCCTTGGTCTGGCGGTTGCTGGTGCCCGACGCAATGATCACGCGCTCGAAAAGCGGTGAGAGGTGCTCGGTGTTGAAGACCACGATGTTCACGGCCTTCACGTCTTCGAGGCCATCGACGATGGCGCGTTGCAGCTTGCGGATGTCCATTCAGCTCCCAAGGTCCGCCCGGTACAGGGCGTTCTGGTCAATATAGGCCGCGACCTCGGGGCCCACCAGCGAGGAGATTTCCTCGCCTTGGGCCGCGCGGGCGCGGATGTCGGTCGATGACACCGCCATGGGCGGCAGTGCCAGGATTTCAATGTCACGAGGCTCGGCAGCCACTGGCGGCGGCGCCTGGGGTGCCTCGCCGGCACGGCCGGCCACGGCCAGCGTGGCCAGGCGCAGCAGCGCCCGCCAGTCGTGCCAGGTGTGCAGCCGGGCGTACTGGTCCTGTCCGATCACGAAAAACAGCCTGGCTTGAGGCTGCTCGCCGTGGATGTCGCGCACGGTGTCCACGCTGTAGCTGGGCCCGGCGCGGTGCAGCTCGCGCTCGTCGATCACGATGCCCGGCTCGCCCCGCGTGAGCAGCCTGAGCATGGCCACGCGGTGTGCCGCGGCCACGGGCGCGCGCTTGCCGGCGGCAAGCTTCTGCCAGGGCTGGCCCGCGGGCAGCAGGCGCAGCTCGTCCAGCCGCAGCTCCTCGCGCGCCTGGCGGGCCAGCGCCAGGTGCGCCAGGTGCGGCGGGTCGAAAGTCCCGCCCAGCAGGCCGATGCGCTTCACTCGCTGAGCCAGTCGCGCGGGCGCAGGAAGTCGCTGTAGAGCCGCGCCTCGGCGCTGCCCGGTTGCGGATGCCAGTCGTAGCGCCACTTCACCAGCGGCGGCATGGACATGAGGATGCTCTCGGTGCGGCCGCCGGACTGCAGGCCGAACAGCGTGCCGCGGTCGAAGACGAGGTTGAACTCGACGTAGCGGCCGCGCCGGTAGGCCTGGAAGTCGCGCTCTGGCTCACCGTAGGGCAGCTCGCGGCGGCGCTCCACGATGGGCAGGTAGGCCGGCAGGAAGGCATCGCCCACGGACTGCACCATCTCGAAGCTGCGCTGCGGGCCCAGCTCGCAGAAGTCGTCGAAGAAGATGCCGCCCACGCCGCGCGGCTCGTTGCGGTGCTTGAGGAAGAAGTACTCGTCGCACCACTGCTTGAAGCGCGGGTGCAGCGCCTCGCCATAGGGCGCCAGCGACTCGGCACAGGTGCGGTGGAAGTGGCGCGCGTCTTCCTCGAAGCCGTAGTAGGGCGTGAGGTCCATGCCGCCGCCGAACCACAACACGGGCGCGCGGCCGTCCTGCGGCTGCGCGGCGAACATGCGCACGTTCATGTGCACCGTGGGCACCAGCGGGTTGCGCGGATGCAGCACCAGCGACACGCCCATGGCCTCGAAGCTGGCGCCGGCCAGCTCCGGCCGGTGCTGCGTGGCCGAGGGCGGCAGCGCGCGGCCCTTGACGTGCGAGAAGTTGCAGCCGCCGCGCTCCAGCAGGTTGCCCTCCTCCACCAGGCGCGACAGGCCGTCGCCTTCCAGCCGGCCGCCGGGCTCGCGCGTCCAGCCGTCGCTGCGGAAGGGCGTGCCGTCCGCCGCTTCCAGCGCCGAGACGATGCGCTGCTGCAGGTCCAGCAGCCAGCCGCGCACGGCGCTGGTGTCCAAGGGCTGCTGATCGCCGCCGGTGCTGCCGCTGCTCATGGCTTCAGCGCTGCTTGATGGCACGGTAGCCGATGTCCTTGCGGAACTGGGCCCCGTCGAACTGCACGCCGGCGAGCACGTCGTAGGCGCGCTGCTGGGCCTGCTTGGCCGATTCGCCCAGGGCAGTGACGCACAGCACGCGGCCGCCGCTGGTGACCACGCCCTGGTCGGTGGGCGTGGTGCCGGCGTGGAAGACCATGGCGTCTTCGGCCTGCGTGGTGGGCAGGCCCAGGATGAGGTCACCCTTGCGCGGATTCATCGGGTAGCCGGCAGCGGCCATGACCACGCCCAGCGCGAAGCGGCGGTCCCACTGCAGCTCGACCTTGTTGAGCGTGCCGTCGGTGGCGGCGAGCAGCACGTCCAGCAGGTCGCTCTTGAGCCGCATCATGATGGGCTGCGTCTCGGGGTCGCCCATGCGGGTGTTGAACTCCAGCGTCTTGACCTGGCCCTCGGGGCTGATCATCAGCCCGGCGTAGAGGAAGCCCGTGAAGGGCCGGCCCTCGCGCGCCATGCCGGCGATGGTGGGCAGAATGATTTCGTGCATGGCGCGCGCATGCACGTTGGGCGTGACCACGGGCGCGGGCGAGTAGGCGCCCATGCCGCCGGTGTTGGGGCCCTGGTCGGCGTCCAGCAGCCGCTTGTGGTCCTGGCTGGTGGCCAGGGGCAGCACGTGGTGGCCGTCGCACAGGACGATGAAGCTGGCTTCCTCGCCCTGCAGGAACTCCTCGATCACCACGCGGGCGCCGCCGGCGTTGTGCTGCACGCCCAGCTCGTTGCCTTCGAGCATGAAGTCGATGGCCTGGTGCGCCTCTTCCACCGTCATGGCCACGACCACGCCCTTGCCCGCGGCCAGGCCGTCGGCCTTGACCACGATGGGCGCGCCCATCTTGTCCACGTAGGCGTGGGCGGCGGCGGGGTCGCTGAAGCTGTCATACGCCGCCGTGGGGATGGCGTGGCGCTTCATGAAGTCCTTGGCGAACGCCTTGGAGCTCTCCAGCTGCGCGGCGGCCTTGGTGGGGCCGAAGATGCGCAGGTGGCGCTGGCGGAACACGTCCACCACGCCGGCGGCCAGCGGGGCTTCGGGGCCCACCACCGTCAGCGCGATCTTCTCGGCCTGGGCGAAGTCGGCCAGCGCGTTGACGTCGGTGATGGCCAGGTTGTGCAGCCGCGCATCGGTGCCCGTGCCGCCGTTGCCCGGGGCCACGAAGACCTGATTGACGCGCGGCGACTGCGCCAGCTTCCAGGCCAGCGCGTGTTCGCGCCCGCCGCTGCCTATGACCAGAACCTTCATGCCTGTTCCTCGAGCTCGGCGTTGTGGAAAACGGCCTGGGTGTCGTCCAGGTCCTCCAGCACGTCCAGCAGCTTTTGCATGCGCTGGGCGTCCTCGCCGGCTAGAGCGATGGTGTTTTCGGCGCGCATGGTGACTTCGGCCACCTCGGCGTTGAAGCCGGCGGCCGACAGGGCTTCCTTGACGGACTCGAAGTCGCCGGGGGCGGTGAGCACCTCGATGGAGCCGTCCTCGCCGGTGATGACGTCCTCGGCGCCGGCTTCCAGCGCGGCTTCCATGAGCGTGTCCTCATTGGTGCCGGGCGCGAACAGCAGTTGGCCGCAGTGCTTGAACTGGAAGGCCACGGAGCCCTCGGTGCCCAGGTTGCCGCCGTACTTGCTGAAGGCGTGGCGCACTTCGGCCACGGTGCGCACGCGGTTGTCGGTCATGCAGTCCACGATGATGGCCGCGCCGCCGATGCCGTAGCCCTCGTAGCGGATTTCCTCGTAGCTCACGCCCTCGAGGTTGCCGGTGGCCTTGTCGACGTTGCGCTTGATGGTGTCGGCCGGCATGTTGGCGGCCTTGGCCTTGTCGATGGCCAGGCGCAGTCGCGGGTTGGCCGTGACATCGCCGCCGCCCTGCCGTGCGGCGACCATGATTTCGCGGATGACGCGCGTCCAGACTTTGCCGCGCTTTTCGTCCTGGCGGCCTTTACGGTGCTGGATATTGGCCCATTTGGAATGTCCGGCCATAGTGGCTGCTCCTCGCCGGCCCGGGGGGCGTTCGGCTCTTGTGCTTGGTTAGACTGCCGGCGATTTTACCGGTCGCCCCCGTCACGCCCTTTCGAAGGAGCCCGCACGCCATGGCTGATCCGATACTGATCGCACGACACGGCAAGTTGGAAGCCTGCCTTTTGCCCGCTTTGGCCAACCGCCACGGCCTGGTGACCGGGGCCACGGGCACCGGCAAGACCGTCACGCTGCAGCGCCTGGCCGAAGGCTTCAGCCGCATCGGCGTGCCGGTGTTCATGGCCGACGTGAAGGGCGACCTCACGGGCATCAGCCAGCGCGGCGAGCCCTCGCCCAAGCTGGCCGCCGCGCTGCAGCAGCGCGGGCTGGATTTGCCTGAGCCCCATGCCTGCCCGGTGACGCTGTGGGACGTGTTCGGCACCCAGGGCCACCCGGTGCGCGCCACGGTGAGCGACATGGGCCCGCTGCTTCTCTCGCGCATGCTGGACCTCAACGAGACGCAGGCCGGCGTGATGAGCCTGGTGTTTCGCATCGCCGACGACCACGGCCTGCTGCTGCTGGACCTCAAGGACCTGCGCGCCATGCTCACGCACGTGGGCGAGAACGCCCGCGAGTTCACCACCAGCTACGGCAATGTCAGCGCCGCCAGCGTCGGCGCCATACAGCGCGCGCTGCTGCAAGTCGAGCAGCAAGGCGGTGACCAGTTCTTCGGCGAGCCCATGCTGGACATCGCCGACCTCATGCAGACGGTCAGCGGCCAGGGCGTGGTCAACATCCTCGCCGCGGACAAGCTGCTGCAGGCGCCGCGCGTGTACGCCACTTTCCTGCTGTGGATGCTGTCGGAGCTGTTCGAGGCGCTGCCGGAGGTGGGCGACCTGGACAAGCCCAAGCTGGTCTTCTTTTTCGACGAGGCGCACCTGCTGTTCAAGGACGCGCCCGCGGTGCTGGTGGAGCGCATCGAGCTGGTCGTGCGCCTGGTGCGCTCCAAGGGCGTGGGCGTGTATTTCGTCACGCAAAACCCGGCGGATTTGCCCGACAGCGTGCTGGCGCAGCTGGGCAACCGGGTGCAGCACGCGCTGCGGGCGTTCACGCCGCGCGACCAGAAGGCCGTGCGCGCCGCGGCGCAGACCATGCGGCCCAACCCGGGGCTGGACATCGAGGCCGCCATCACCGAGCTGGCCGTGGGCGAGGCGCTGGTGAGCCTGCTGGACGAGCACGGGCGCCCAAGCGTCACGCAGCGCGTGTTCGTCCAGCCGCCGGGCAGCCAACTTGGCCCCATCACGCCGCAGCAGCGCCAGGCGCTGCTGGAAGGCTCGCTGGTGGCCGGCGTGTACGAGCAGGCGGTGGATCGCGAATCGGCCTACGAGCAGCTGCGCGCGCGGGTGCCGGGCGCCTCTGGCCCGGCCGGTGCCGCCAGCCCCGCGGAAGCCGGCGGCGGGCTGCTGGACGGGCTCAAGGACGTTCTTTTCGGCAGCACCGGACCACGCGGCGGGCGGCGCGAAGGCTTGGCCGAAGCGGCCGCGCGCAGTGCCATGCGCACGATGGGCTCCACCGTTGGGCGCGAGATCGTGCGCGGCGTGCTGGGCTCGCTGTTGGGCGGCACGCGGCGGCGGCGCTGAACCCGGCAGGCGCCGCTGCGCTGCGAGAGGCGACGGCGCGCTGTCGCCGGCCAGGGATGCAGGCTCAGCGGCGCCAGTGATGGTGGTGGCCGCCCGGCCACACCGGGACGACCACCGGCGCGGCATAGACCACCGGTGCCGCATACACCCCCGGCGGCGCGATGTAGCGCGGCGCGGCCGGCACGTACACCGGCGGCATGGGCGGCCCGTACACGGGCGGCGGGGCGTAGTAGATGGGTGGCGGCGCCACGTAGGCCGGCGGGCGCGGCACGTACAGCGGCGGCGGCGAGACGTAGACCGGCGGCGGCGGCGAATAGCCCACGCCGGGCGGCGCGACGTACACCGGCGCCGGGTGCACGGGCACGTTGGAGATGACGGTGCCCACCGCCACGCCCGGGTTCAACGCATTGACGCCAATGGTCCATTGCACGCCGGCCGCGTGGGCCGGCGCCGCAAGCAAGCCGCCAAGAAACAACACGGCGGCGGCGGAAAAAGTGGGCAGGGATCGCTTCATGGCGGCGTCCTTCGACAAGCAGGCTTTCACAACGCGGCTGCCGGCCCTTCGGTGCACCGCCAATTGTGTCGGCCTGCAAACGCACCCCCTCTATAAAATCCCCGCAACAACCCGCATTGCACCGGCCGCGGGCCGGTCACTTTCCACACCTCCATGTCCGCACCCGAAGCCCCCAAGCCGAGCAACTTCCTGCGCGCCATCATCGAACGCGACCTGGCCGCAGGCACCTATGCCCAACGCCATTGGGCCGGCGGCCCCGGCGACGCCGCGCACCAAGGCAGCGGCGCGCTGGACCCTGCGCGCATCCGCACCCGCTTCCCGCCCGAGCCCAACGGCTACCTGCACGTCGGCCACGCCAAGAGCATCTGCCTGAACTTCGGCCTGGCGCGCGACTACGGCGGCGTCTGCCATATGCGCTTCGACGACACCAACCCGGAGAAGGAAGAGCAGGAGTACGTCGATTCCATCCTCGACGCCGTGCAGTGGCTGGGCTTCGGCTGGGAGGCCAACGGCAGCAGCCACCTGTACTACGCGAGCAACTACTTCGACTTCATGTACCGCGCGGCCGAGGCCCTCATCGAGGCCGGCCACGCCTACGTGGACGAGCAGACGCCGGAGCAGATGCGCGCCAACCGCGGCGACTTCGGCACACCCGGCACCAACAGCCCCTATCGCGACCGCAGCGCCGAAGAGAACCTCGCGCGCTTTCGCGAAATGCGCGACGGCCGGCACGCCGACGGCGCCATGGTGCTGCGCGCCAAGATCGACATGGCCTCGCCCAACATCAATCTGCGCGACCCGGCCATCTACCGCATCAAGCACGCCACGCACCACAACACGGGCGACCGCTGGTGCATCTACCCGATGTACACCTACGCGCACCCCATTGAGGACGCGCTGGAGAACATCACCCACAGCATCTGCACGCTGGAGTTCGAGGACCAGCGCCCCTTCTACGACTGGGTGCTGGAGCGCCTGGCCGACCTGGGCCTGCTCGCGCGCCCGCTGCCCAAGCAGTACGAGTTCGGCCGGCTCAATCTGACCTACGTGATCACGAGCAAGCGCAAGCTCAAGGCGCTGGTGGATGAAAACATCGTCAACGGCTGGGACGACCCGCGCATGCCCACCATCGTCGGCCTGCGCCGGCGCGGCTACACGGCCGAGGCGCTGCAGCTGTTTGCCGAGCGCATCGGCGTGGCCAAGGACTACAGCTGGATCGACTACGCCACGCTGGAGCAGTCGCTGCGCGACGACCTGGACCCCAAGGCCGCGCGCGGCCTGGCGGTGCTGGACCCGCTCAAGCTCGTCCTGGAGAACTGGGGCGAGGCCCTGGGCGCCGGCCACATCGAGCCCTGCAGCGCGCCCGTGCACCCGGCGCAGCCGGAGCGCGGCCGCCGCGAGTTCGCCATGGGCTCCGAGGTCTGGATCGAGCGCGAAGACTTCGCCATCGATCCGCCCAAGGGCTACCACCGCCTCTACCCGCCCAAGGGCGACGTGGCGGGCGGGCGCGTACGCCTGAAGTACGGCTACGTCATCGAGTGCACGGGCTTCGAGCAGGACGCCGACGGCCGCGTGACGCTGGTGCGCGCCAAGCTGTTGCCCGACACCAAGAGCGGCACGCCGGGCGCCGACAGCGTGAAGGTCAAGGGCGTGATCGGCTGGGTCGGCGCGCAGTCGGCCGAACAAGGCGGCGGCGTGGCGGCGGAGGTGCGGCTGTACGACCGCCTCTTCACCGAGGCGCAGCCGGATGCCGGCGGGCGCGACTTCAAGGCCAGCCTCAACCCGGAAAGCCTGCGCGTGGTGCAGGCCATGGTGGAGCCCTCGCTGGCGCAGGCCGGTGCGGACGAGCGCTTCCAGTTCGAGCGCCATGGGTACTTCGTCACCGACCGCAAGGACCACGCGGCCGGCCGAGCGGTGTTCAACCGCATCACCGGGCTCAAAGACAGCCGCGGGCGCTGATGGCCCGAAGAATGCGGGCGGGGGCCGCCGCAACGGCTCCTTGCCCGCATTGGAGCCGCATCTGCTGCGGCAGGCGTCGCGCAGCGGCGACAATGGGTACTTGGCGGCTTCCCGTTAGCCGCCCATTCCACAGCAGGAGACCGCATGGCCAAGCCCAATTACGCCTTCGAGAAACGCCAGCGCGACCTGGCCAAGAAGAAAAAGAAGGAAGAGAAGATGGTAGAGCGCAAGGCGCGCAAGGCCGCCGGCGGCCTGGGCGAAGGTGGCGCCGAGGGCGAATCGCTCGCCCCTGAAGGCGACGTGACCGATCCCGGCGACGGCACGGCCGGCGCCTCGGAAATCCAGCGCGACGATCCCACCGGCGCCGCCCCGGCCGCCGGCAGCGACGCCCGCTGACGTTCCAGCATCCCGGGCATCGCCCAGGCGCGGCGGGCCGTTGCTTCACCACACCACCCGCTCGCGATGACGATGCTCCCTGCCGAGCCCTGCCCCTGTGGCAGGGGCTCCTCTTATGCCGGCTGCTGCGGCCGCTGGCATGCCGGCGCGCAATACCTACAAGCGCCGGATGCGCAGGCGCTCATGCGCTCGCGCTACAGCGCCTTCGTCCTGGGCTTGGTTCCCTACCTGCTGGAGACCTGGCACCCGACGACGCGCCCCGCCGCGCTGGAGCCCAACGAGCCGGGCCTGCGCTGGCTGGGCCTGCAAGTCAAGCGCCACGAGGTGCTGGACGCCGCTCACGCCCTGGTCGAGTTCGTTGCCCGCAGCAAGCTTGGTGGCCGCGCCCACCGCCTGCACGAGATCAGCCGTTTCACTCGCGAGGACGGGCGCTGGTTCTACGTGGACGGCGACCTGCTTTGACACCCCTGCCCCCGCCGGCGGCCGGCGACGCCACCGACCTGGACGACGACGCCCCGCCGCTGCCGCTGCTGCACCGCGACGCGCAGCTCGCCGTCGTGGACAAGCCGCCGGGCCTGCTGGTGCACCGCACCGCGCTGGACGCGCACGAGCAGCGCGCCGCGCTGCAGCTGCTGCGCGATCAGCTAGGTGCTCCCGTGTGGCCCGTGCACCGCCTGGACAAGGGCACGTCCGGCGTGCTGGCCTTCGCGCTGGACGCCGACACGGCCCGCCGCGTGGGCGCGCAATTCGAGGCGGGTGTGCCGAAAAAAACCTATCTCGCGCTGGTGCGCGGCTGGCCGCCGGTGGCCGGCGAGATAGACCATCCGCTCGCGCGCGACCCTGAGCGCCCTTCCGCCGGCCAGCCGCTGCTGGCGGCGCGCACGCGCTTCGAGCGCCTGGCGCGGGTGGAATGGCCTTTCGCCACCGACGCGCAGCACGCCACGAGCCGCTACGCGCTGCTGCGCGTCTGTCCGGAAAGCGGCCGCCGCCACCAGATACGCCGGCATATGAAACACATCGCGCATCCGCTCATTGGCGACGCCACGCATGGCAAGGGCCCGCACAACCGCGCCGTGGCGGCCTGGTTGCAGGTGCAACGCCTGTGGCTGCATGCACTGTCGCTGGAGCTGGCGCACCCGGCCACGGGCCAGGCGTTGCGCATCGAGGCCCTGCCGGACGCCTCCTGGCACGCGCTGCTGGCGCACGGACCGTGGCAATGGGACGCCGAGCCGCCGGCTTGGGCCACGGTTGCGCATGCCCCTAGATGAGAAATTCAAATTTTCGATCCGATAGGCTTGCACACCCGAATTGATAGCGTTACACTGCTAGCTTCTGTGGGGACGTAGCTCAGCTGGGAGAGCGTCGCGTTCGCAATGCGAAGGTCGGGAGTTCGATCCTCCTCGTCTCCACCACAAATTCGAAAAGGGCCTTGCGCAAGCAAGGCCCTTTTTCTTTGCGCGCTCATCTTTCGCACGTCCGGCAGGTTCTCCCCAGCCGCTGTGGACAACCCTGTGAGGCGCCTGCTCGCACCGCGCTTAAGTTGTTGTTTCACAAGGACCGCCTTGGCGATGCCCATAAATAAGGCAGCTTGATGACAGCCGGCGCGGACAGCCACGCTTGCTGCACCGCGTCAAACCCCTAACAGCAACGTCGGTGCACTTGAATCCCCGGCTCGTGGGCGCGTAGAGTGAAGCCGTCAACCGATGGCACTGCGGAAGGCCAGAACGGAACGCCGCCAGGGCTTACCCAGTACCGCCTCCGATATCTGCTTGAGGACGACAAGCAACCCGCCCCCGGATCAAGGCCGCTGGCGGGTTGCTCCATTTTGGGGTCCGGGTTTTCCCCTATCGCTGTGGACAACACTGTGGGCCACCTGCCCACAGCATCGTTAAGTCCTTGATTCGTATCGGCGGACGCTTGCTCTGCCCAAAAAACAGGCAGTTTCGCTAGCTCAATGCGCCGGCTGGCGTCCGCGCAGGCGCTGCACCAGCGTCACCACCACCAGCACCACGGCGCCGGCCACGATGCCCACTGCCGCGTCGAAGAGGCTGGTGAGCAGCACGTCCATGGCGCCCGTGTGCTCGTCGGTGGCCTCTTCTATCCAGTGGTGCAGCACGCTCACGCCATGCACCAGGATGCCGCCGCCCACCAGGAACATCGCGACCGTGCCCGCCACCGACAGCGCCTTCATCAGCCAGGGCGTGGCGCGCACGATCCAGCCGCCTATGGCTTGAGCGGCGGACGACGCCTTGCGCTGCAGCCACAGGCCCAGGTCGTCCAGCTTCACGATGCCGGCCACGATGCCGTAGACGCCCACCGTCATCAGCAGCGAGATTCCCACCAGCACGCCCACCTGCGTGATCAACGGCTGCCCGGCCACGGCGCCCAGGGTGATGGCGATGATCTCTGCCGAGAGGATGAAATCGGTGCGCACCGCACCCTTGATCTTCTCCTTCTCGAAGGCGACCAGGTCCACCTTCGGATCGTCCAGCGCGCGCACGAGATCGGCATGGGCGGCTTCGTCCTCCTCCTTGCTGTGCAGGAAGCGGTGGGCCAGCTTTTCCACGCCTTCAAAACACAGGAACAGCCCGCCGACCATGAGCAGCGGCGTCACCGCCCATGGGGCAAAAGCGCTGATGAGCAGCGCCAGCGGCACCAGGATGGCCTTGTTCACCAGCGAGCCCTTGGCCACCGCCAGCACCACGGGCACCTCGCGCTCGGCGCGCACGCCCGTGACCTGCTGCGCATTGAGCGCCAGATCGTCGCCCAACACGCCGGCCGTCTTCTTGGCCGCCACCTTGGAAAGAACCGCCACATCGTCGAGCACGGTACCTATGTCGTCCACCAGCGCCAGCAGGCTGCCTGTTGCCATGTTTGTCCTCTATGGGAATTCCCGCGTTGCCCGCCATGGGCAAGCCGCGCGCCATTGTGGCGGGCATGCCGATTGCGGCACGCTCGCATCCCGTTCTTTCGACAACGGTTTTCACGGAGGTTTGACCATGGCTGACCTACGTTCCAGCGACGCCCATTTCGAGCGCTACCGCGAGGAATACGCGCGGCAACTCGACGAGAAATACCGCGCCATGCGCACCCAGGGTGCGCGCCACGGCGCACACGCCCCCTGGCGCGAAGCGCCTGAGGGCTCACAGCACAAGGACAGCGCCCTGGAGGGCTTGGGCCGCGCCCTCTCCGCCCCGGTGTTCGGCGCGACCGAGGAGCCCGCCGTCAACAACCAGCCCAACCGGGAAGACATTCCGGTGTCGGGGCGCATCGCCTGACGCGCGTGCGCTGCGCAGGCCCGCCACCGCGGCCCGCATCACCCACAAGCCGCCGGCCTGCACGCCGGCGGCTTTTTTGCACCCGGCACTCCCGGCTCCGGCAAATCCCTGAAACCGGTTTCTTGACGCGCGGGCTACAGTAGCGGCATGTCCGCCCATCCTGCCCCCACCGCCCGCACCCGCATCACCATCGACGACGTCGCCCGCGAGGCCGGCGTGTCCAAGGCGACCGTTTCGCGCGTCATCAACCGCCGCGGCGAGCTGATGAGCCCGGAGCTGGCGGCGCGGGTGCAGGAGGCCATCACCCGGCTGGGCTACGCGCCCAGCCCCATGGCGCAAGCGCTCAAGCGCGGGCGCTCGCGCCTCATCGGCCTGGTGGTGGCGGACGTGGCCAACCCCTTCTCCGTGGCCGTGATGCAGGGCGCCGAGCGCGTGTGCCGCGCCGCGGGCTACATGCTCATGCTCTACAACCTGGCCGGCGACGAGGGCCGCGAGCGCGAGGCCATCACGGCCCTGGCCTCCTACCAGGTGGAAGGCTTCATCCTCCACACCTTGGGCCGCGAGCGGCAGGTGCTGGACGATGCGCTGCAGCGCAACAAGCCCATCGTCCTCGTGGACCGCGCACTGGACGCGCCGCTGGACCTCGTGGGCCTGGACAACGCGCAGGCCGTGCCCCTGGCGCTGGACCACCTGCTGCAGCAAGGCTGGAATGAGCTGCTCTTCGTCACCGAGCCCATACAAAGCGCCACCTCGCGCGAGGAGCGGAGGGCCGCCTTCACCGCCTACACCTCGGCCCAGGCGGCGCAGTGCCGTGGCCAGGGCGTGGAAGTGCCCGCGGGCGACGACGCGACGCTGGACGCCGCGCTGCGCGCGCTGCTGCAGCGCGCGGGCGACGACGCCCGCCGCCCCGCCGTGCTGGCCGTCAACGCCGTGGTCGGCCTGCGCATCGCCGCCGCCGCCAAGCGCCTGGGCTGCACGCTGGGCCGCGAGCTGGGCCTGGTCACCTTCGACGAAACCGACTGGGCCCCGCTGGTGGGCCCAGGCATCACCACGCTGGCGCAGCCCACCGACGACATCGGCCAGCAGGCCGCGCGCTGCCTCATAGAGCGGCTGGAGAACCCAGGCCAAACCACCCAACCGCGCCGCTTCAGGCTGCCGGCGCGGCTGCTGGCGCGGGGCTCGTCGCAACGGGAAGGCTGAAGGCCCTCTTCCCGTAGAGCGGCGGGCCCCTCCGCCGCTGCCGCCGGGCGGCTCGTCTGAAGATCAATGCCCGCTCCGGGTTAGCCCTCATACCATCTTGAAACCGGTTTCTTAAACTCTTGAGAAACCGGTTTCCCAACAGCAGCCATCCATGCCTTCTCCCCAAATCCTCATCTCCCTGGGCGCTTTTGGCGCAGCCGAAGTGCGCCGCCACGGCCAGTGCTGGTTCACCGAGCTGGCGGCCGAGGCCGGGGCGGATGGCGTGGAGGTGCGCGGCGAGCTGCTGGCCGATCCGGCGCGCGAGCTGCCGGCGCTGGCGACGCTGACCGCCGCCTGTCGCCTGGCGCGCGTCTATTCCAGCCCGCAGGGGCTGTGGCAGGCCGACGGGTCGCTCGCCGTGGCCGCCCTGGAGCGCGCCCTGGACCACGCCCGCCTGTTGGGCGCACCGCGCCTGAAAATGTCCATTGGCGGCTATGCCGGCCGCGGCCTGGGCGCCCTGGCCGACCGGCTGGGCGACACCCCCATTGAATTGCTGATCGAGAACGACCAGACCGAGTCCGCCGGCACCCTGCCCGCGCTGCGCCGCTTTTGCAGCGACGCGCGGGACGCCGGCTTGCCGTTGCCCCTGACCTTCGACATGGGCAACTGGCACTGGCTCGGAGAAGACCCGCTGCAGGCGGCGCAGGCGCTGGCCCCCCAGGTCGGCTACGTGCACTGCAAGGGCGTGCACCGGCGCCAGGACCGCTGGGTGGCCGTGCCGCTGCTGGAATCGGCCGCCCCCTGGCGTGCCGTGCTGCGCGCGCTGCCTCCTGAGGTGCCGCGCGCCATCGAATACCCGCTGCAGGGCGACGATCTGAAGGCCGTCACCCGGGCCGAGATCGCCCTGCTGCGCCGCGTGGAGACCCAGGCATGAACGACATCCCCCATCACGACACGGCGCTGGACGTCGTGACCTTCGGCGAAGCCATGCTCATGCTGGTGGCCGACGAGTGCGGCCCGCTGGAGCAGGTCCAGCACTTCCACAAGCGCACGGCCGGTGCCGAGACCAACGTGGCGATCGGCCTGTCGCGCCTGGGCCATCGCGTGGGCTGGGGCAGCCGGCTGGGCGCGGACTCCATGGGCCGCTACCTGCTGGCCGAGATGACGCGCGAGGGCCTGGACTGCTCCCACGTGGAAGTGGCCGCCGGCGAGCGTAGCGGCTTCCAGTTCAAGGGCCGCGTGGACGACGGCAGCGACCCGCCCGTGGAGTACCACCGCGCCGGCTCCGCCGCCAGCCGCATGGGGCTGCAGCACCTGGACGAAGCCTGGCTGCGCGGCGCGCGCCAACTGCACGTCACGGGCGTGTTCGCGGCGCTGTCGGCCAGCACCCTGGCGCTCGCCCGCCGCGCCATCGCCGTGATGCGCGAGGCGAGCAAGCCCATCTCTTTCGACCCCAACCTGCGGCCGACGCTGTGGGCCTCGCAGGACGTGATGCGCGACACGCTCAACGCCCTGGCCGTGCAGGCCGACCTGGTGCTGCCCGGCATCGAGGAAGGCTTCATCCTCACCGGCACCCGCGACCCGCAGGGCATCGCCCGCTTCTACCGCGGCCAGGGCGTGCGCACCGTGGTCGTGAAGCTGGGCGCCGAGGGCGCCTATTACGACGACGCCGACGAGGGCACGGGCCAGGTGGCCGCCTTCCCCGTGGCCCGCGTCGTGGACACCGTGGGCGCGGGCGACGGTTTTGCGGTGGGCGTGATCAGCGCCCGCCTGGAAGGCCGCAGCGTGGCCGACGCCGCGCGGCGCGGCGCCTGGATAGGCGCGCGCGCCGTGCAGGTCACGGGCGACACCGAAGGGCTGCCCACGCGGGCGCAACTGCTGGAGGCCGGGCTGTGAGCCAAAGAAAGAACGTTCTCGTCTTCCGCGCCCTGCCGCCGGACCTGCTGGAGCGCATCGCCCAGCGCCACACGGTGACCGTGGCCGACCCGCGCCGCGCCGAGGAGCTGCCGCGCTTCCTGGCCGCGCTGCCCACGGCGCAGGGGCTGATCGGCTCGAGTTTCAAATTGGACGCCGCCGCGCTGGAGCGGGCGCCGGCGCTGGAGGTGATCTCCAGCATTTCCGTGGGCGTGGACAACTACGACCTGCCCTACCTGGAGCAGCGCGGCGTGATGCTTTGCCACACGCCGGGCGTGCTCACGGAAACCACGGCCGACACGCTGTTCGCCCTCATCCTGTGCGCCAGCCGGCGGCTGGTGGAGGTGGCCAACCTTGTGCGCGAGGGGCGCTGGGTGCGCAACATCGGCGAAGACCTCTTCGGCTGGGACGTGCACGGCAAGACGCTGGGCATCCTGGGCTTTGGGCGCATCGGCCAGGCGCTGGCGCGGCGCGCCGCCCTGGGTTTCAACATGCGCGTGCTCTACCACGACCCCCATGCGGTGCAGGTGGCCGAGCTGGCCGGCCAGGCCACGCAGCTCCCCATGGACGACGTGCTGCGGCGTGCCGACATCGTGGCGCTGACCCTGCCGCTCACCGACGCCACCCGCGGCCTCATGGGCGCGCGCGAGTTCGGGCTGATGAAGCCCGGCGCCCTCTTCGTCAACGGCGCCCGCGGCGGCTTGGTACAGGAAGACGCGCTGCTGCACGCCCTGGACCACGGCAGCCTGCGCGCCGCGGCGCTGGACGTGTTTGCCACGGAGCCGCTGCCGCAGGACTCGCCGCTGCGCACCCACCCGCGCGTGACGCCGCTGCCGCACATCGGCTCGGCCACGCACGAGACGCGCCGCGCCATGGCCGAGCTGGCCACCGACAACCTGCTGATGGCGCTGGACGGCCAGCGCCCGGCCTGCGCCCTGCTGCCCCGGCGCTGACGCGCCGCCAACCGACCCAGGACACCTCCGCCATGCCCCGCTCCATCCCCACCCTGTGCGGCTCCATCATGGGCTCGCCCTTCACTTTCAACGTCAAGGTGCACAACGCCGCCTATGCGGCGCTGGGCCTGGACTACACCTTCGTGTGCTTCGGCGTGGAGGACGTGCCCGGCGCCATCGCCGCCGTGCGTGCGCTGGGCATTCGCGGCCTGAACGTGTCCATGCCGCACAAGCAGGCCGTCATGGCGCACCTGGACGCGCTGGACGAGACCGCGCGCGCCATAGGCGCCGTCAACACCATCAACCACGTCGATGGAAAACTCACCGGCTACAACACCGACTGCGTGGGCGCGGTGCGGGCGCTGGAGGAGATCACCACGCTGCCGGACAAGAAGGTCGCGCTGCTGGGCGCCGGCGGCGCGGCCCGCGCCATCGCCTACGGGCTGCGCGAGGCCGGCGCGCGCGTGACGGTGTTCAACCGCACGGCCGACAAGGCCCGCGCCCTGGCGGCGGATTTCGGCCTGGACTTCGGCGGCACGCTGGAGGATTTCAAGGCCGCGGACTTCGACGGCGTGGTCAATGCCACCGCGGCGGGCTTCAAGGCGCCGGACGTCAACCCCATCGCCGGCCGCCTGGCGCCGCACCTGTTCGTGATGGACGCGGCCTTCATTCCCGTGCGCAGCCGCCTCATACGCGACGCGCAGGCCCTGGGCTGCCGCACCTCGGACGGCACGCGGATGATGCTTCACCAGGCCCGCGGCCAGGTCGAGCTCTACAGCGGCGGCCTGCAGGCGCCGCTGGAGGCCATGAGCGCCGCGCTGCTGGCGGAAATTGAGCGCGTGGGCTGACAGGCCCAGGCACCAAGGCCCGCGGACTGCCCCCCGACACACACCCCTTCTTCCCATCCACGAGCCGGCCCACCGCTGCCAGCACGTCCCTCGGAGACCACCCCATGAACAGCATCCACCGCTTCAAGCGCAGCTTCCTCGCCGCAGGCGCCGCCCTCCTGTTGGGCACCTTCACCACCGGCACCGCCTGGGCCGCCGACGTCAAGGAGCGCACCATCAAGCTGCCCATCGTCAACCAGCTCGACCACCCGCAGGGCCTGGGCGCGCAGAAGTTCGCCGACCTCATGAGCGCCAAGAGCGGCGGCAAGCTGAAAGTGAAGATCTTCCCCGGCGGCACGTTGGGCGGGGAGCAGCAGGTGGCGTCGGCCATGCAGGGCGGCACGGTGGAGGCGTCCATGATGGCGCCGGCGCAGCTCGTGGGCATGATCAAGGAGTTCGTCCTGCTGGACTTCCCCTTCGCCTTCGCCACCGAGCGCGAGGCCGACCTGGTGCTCGACGGCCCCGTGGGCAAGAAGCTGCTGGACATGATGCCCGCCAAGGGCCTGGTCGGCCTGGCCTACATGGAGCAGGGCTACCGCAGCATCACCAACAGCAAGCGGCCCATCCAGAAGATGGAAGACATCCAGGGCCTGAAGATCCGCACCATCCTCAACCCGCTCTACATCGACATGCTCAACGCGTTGGGCGCCAACGCCGTGCCCATGCCCTTCCCCGAGCTGTACACCGCGATGGAGAGCAAGGCCGTGGACGGCCAGGAGAACCCCTACGCCACGGCCGAGGCCTCCAAGTTCTACGAGGTGCAGAAGTACATGAGCAACACCCGGCACATCTACAACCCGCAGATGCTGCTGGTGAGCAAGAAGTTCTGGGACAGCCTCTCGGCCGACGAGAAGAAGATCGTGCAGGACTCGGCCTTCGAGGCCCGCGACTACCAGCGCAAGGTGGCGCGCGAGATGAGCGAGAAGTCGCGCCAGGAGCTGATCAAGCACGGCATGTTGATCAACGACGTCGCGCCCGCCGAGCTGCAGCGCATGCGCGACAAGGTCAAGCCCGTGGTGGACAAGTACGCCGCGCAGGTGGGCGAGCCGCTGGTCAAGGCGTTCCAGGCCGAGCTGGAGAAGGCGCGCGTGGCGGCCAAGTGACGGCGCCCGCGGCGGCACTCGCCGCCATCACGCCTCCATGAAAAACGCCGGGCCCAGCCCGGCGTCGTCACATCAGGAGCGCCGCTTCAGGTGCAACTGGATGGTCTGCCCCTCGGCCCTGCCGCCCGCCGGCTTCTTCGCCGGCCCGCAAGCACCGCCACACCCGCCGCAGCCGCCCTCGGCCGACGGCGCCACGCGGCGCGCCAGCCCCGGGCAGTAGCGCTGCCCAAGCCGCAGCAGCGCGCGGCGCAGCGGCGTGGGCATGAGCACCCAGGCGGCATAGACGCTGGCCCAAGCGACCAGCACGGCAACGATCAGCGTCTGCGTCATGAAGCTCAACCTCCTCCAAGCACCACCGCCACGCGGTAAGTGATGAACGCCGCCAGGTAGGCCAGGCCGAACAGGTACACGGCCATGGCGATGGGGTAGCGCCAGGCATTGGTCTCGCGCTTGACGGCGGCCAGGGTGGAAATGCACTGCGGCGCGAACACGAACCACGCCAGCAGCGAGAAGCAGGTGGCCAGCGGCCACTGCTTGGCGATCAGCGGCGCCAGCGCCGCGTCCACGCCGTCACCGGACAGGGCGTACACGGTGCCCAGGGCGCTGACGACCACCTCGCGCGCAGCCATGCCCGGCACCAGCGCGATGGAGATCTGCCAGTTGAAGCCCAGCGGCGCGAACACCACTTCCAGGATGCGTCCGAGCTGGCCGGCAAAGCTGTACTCGATGGCCGTGCCGCTCCAGTCCGCGGGCGGCGCCGGGTAGCTGGAGAGGAACCACAGCAGCACCGTCAGCGCAAAGATGATGGTGCCCACCCGGCGCAGGAAGATGCGCGCCCGCTCCCACAGGCCCAGGCCGAGGTTGCGCAGGCCCGGGACGCGGTAGGGCGGCAGCTCCAGCATCAGCGGCTGGTAGCGGCTGCGGTGCCACACGCGCTTGAACACCCAGGCGACCGCCATGGCCGAGAACACGCCGGCCACGTAGAGCGCAAACAGCGTCAAGCCCTGCAGGTTGAAGGGCCCCACCGAGCGCTCGGGGATGAAGGCGCCTATCAGCAGCGCATACACCGGCAGCCGCGCGGAGCAGGTCATGAGCGGCGCGACCATGATGGTCGCGAGCCGGTCGCGCCAGTGCGTGATGGTGCGCGTGGCCATCACCCCCGGCACGGCGCAGGCGAAGCTGGACAGCAGCGGGATGAAGGCGCGGCCGGAGAGGCCCACGCGGCCCATGAGGTTGTCCAGCAGGAAGGCCGCGCGCGGCAGGTAGCCGGAGTCCTCCAGCACCAGGATGAAGAAGAACAGGATCAGGATCTGCGGCAGGAAGACCAGCACCCCGCCCGCGCCGGCGATGACGCCGTCCACCACCAGGCTGCGCAGCGGCCCGTCGGCCATGTGCGCGTTGACCCACTGGCCGAGTTGCGCGAAGCCCGCCTCGATGGCGTCCATGGGCACGCTGGCCCAGGAGAACACGGCCTGGAACACGATGAACAGCAGCGCCGCCAGGATCACCAGGCCCCACACCGGGTGCATCACCCAGGCGTCGAGCTTGTAGTGGAAGCGCTTGACGTTCAGCGCGCTGGGCGCGGCGGCTTCGAGGATGCGGCGCACCTCCTGCTGCAGCGCGGCGCTCTCCGGCAGCGACAGCGTGTGCGGCGCGTTGAGCTGCGGGTCCGGCGGGTCGGACTGCAGGTGTTTCACGAGCTGCTCGATGAGCGCCTTGTGGCCGTCGCCCTTGACGGCGATGGTTTCGACGACGGGGATGCCCAGCTCGCGCGACAGGCGCTGCGTGTCGATGTGGATGCCGCGGGCGCGGGCCACGTCGGTCATGTTGAGCGTGAGCATCATGGGCCGGCCCAAGCTCTTGAGCTCCAGCACCAGGCGCAGGTTCATGCGCAGGTTGGTGGCGTCGGCCACGGCCACGATGTAGTCCGGCACCGCCTCGCCCACACGCTGGCCCTGCAGCACCTGCAGCGTCACTTCCTCGTCCGGCGTGGCCGGGCGCAGGCTGTAGGCGCCGGGCAGGTCGATGACCTGCACGCTGTGGCCGTTGGGCAGCCTGGCGGTGCCCAGCTTGCGCTCCACGGTCACGCCGGCGTAGTTGGCGACCTTCTGGCGCGCGCCGGTGAGCAGGTTGAACAGCGCGGTCTTGCCGCAGTTGGGGTTGCCCACCAGGGCCACGCTGGGCAGCGCGACGGGGGACGGCAGTTCGGCGGCGGACATGGCGGCTCCCTCTTGGCGGCTCTTGTTGCGTGGGTCAGTCGGGGATGACTTCTATGGAGCGCGCTTCGGCCAGACGCAGCGCGAACATGGTCTGCCCCACCGTCACGGCGAGGGGCTCGCGCCCGCCCGGGCCGCGGCGCAGCACCTGCACGGGCTCGCCCGGCAGGAAGCCCAGCTCGCCCAAGCGGCGCAGCGCGGCGGCGTCCAGCGGCGGTGCTTCAGGCAGCACGCGCTGCACGGTGGCGCTGGCGCCGTTGGGCAGGTCGGATAGCAGCATGGTCACGCGTCGGAGCTCGTGTAAATGAGATTCTGTCTCATTATCACCTGCTCCTAGCCGCCCGTGGCTGCTCAGGGCTTGCGCCAGCTCAAGAGACGGCGCCGCGCGTGCCACAGCCCGGTACCGGCCAGCGCGGCGCCCAAGCCGGCGTGAATCCAGCCCATGAGGCCGCGCCACGCTTCCGGCGCGAAGTAATAGAGCAGGTAGGCGCTGAGCACGGTGAGCGACAGCAGGCTCACGAGCGCGATGCCGCTGCCGCGCTGGCGGCCCAGCCGCGCCGACACGCGCCAGCCCGCCTGCACGTGGGCGCCCGCCATGGCGCCGCCCGCGAACAGCGCGGCGAAGGCGCCCGCGCCGTGCAGCCGCATCAGCCAGGGCTCGGCCGGGTGCGGCAGCTCGCCGGCGCCCGCTCCCAGCAGGTAGTGCACGGCCAGCCAGGCGGCACCGCTGGCCAGCAGCAGCGCGGCGGTGGCCAGCAGCAGCAGGCGCTGCCAGCGGGCCACGGTGAGCGTGGGCGCGCGGGCCGCGCCGGCTGCGGCGGCGGCATGGCGGGCGGTGGCGTGCTTGGCCAGGGCGAGGTCTATGACGCCGCCGGCACCGTGCGGGCGGTGCGGCGGCGGCGAATGTTTCAGGGGCTTGGATGGACCCATGCCTGTGCTCCCAGGCGCCGCAGCAGCGGCGCCACGTCGATGTCGTCCAGCGCCACGAGCTTGGCCAGCGCGTCGGCCCAGAGGGCGCGCGGCGCGGCCACGCTGACATGGCGAAACCCGCCATTGTCCGTGCCGCCGTGCAGCCGGCTGCGGCTGCCGGGGCCGTAGTGGCTGGTGGCGAAGGCGCCTTCGTGCAGAAATCCCAGGGGGCGGACGCCGCCGCCGCGCTCGTCGCGCAGTTGCAGCGGCACTTCGACGTCGCCAAAGGCGCGCAGGTCGCCGCCGGCATTGACCCAGCCGGCGCGCGCGCCCGCGCGGCGCAGCGCGGCCACGGCGCGGTCCACGGCATGGCCCTTGGCGATGCCGCCCAAGTCCAGCCGGGTGGCGGCATCGAGTTTCAGGAGGCGGGCACCCTCGACGCGCCAGCGGCCGCTGCCCAGGGCGACGTCGAAGCGGCCGCCGCTGGCCGCGTGCAGGGCTTGGGCGGCGTGGAGCACGCGGCTGCCTGCCGGGTGGAGCCTCAGCTCACCGCCGGCGCCCAGGCGCTCGAAGCGGGCGACGTCGCTGCCGGGATCGAAGCGCGAGAGCGCGGCCTGGACCTCGGCGACGGCGGCGAAGGCGGCCTCCAGCGCGGGCGCGGGCGCGCCGGCGTCGGCGGCCATGTCGACCAGCGTGCCCAGCAGCGGGCGGGCGCGGCGCTGCCAGGGCCTGGGAGCGGGGCCGGGCGACGACATCACGCGGGCCGCCGGCTCAAATCAGAGCACCCCGCCCTTCTTCCCCATCTCCACCACCACCACGATGCGTCGCACGCCGTCGGTGACGTGGGTGCAGCTCAGCGTGGCGCCGCTGATGTTGGCGATGTCCTCGCCCACGCGCAGCGGCGCGGCGCCCGTCTTGCCCACGAACTGCTTGCGCCACGCGGGCAGCCGCACCTCGTGGCCGTGGCTCTCGCGGTAGGACAGGATTTCCACCTGCTTGACCGCCCCCTCGGCCGTGAGGCCGACGGCGTAGCCGATGAGCTCGAACTTGCCGATGACGGCGTCCGCCACCACGTAGCCCAGCACCTGCGTGCCGCGCAGCGCGGCCTGCACGCTCCACTGCGCCGAGCGCGCCGCGACGCCCCTGGCGGCGAGCTGCTGCATCTGTGCCGCGTCCAGCGTGAGCGCGCGCGGCTCGAAGCGCTCGGCCTCCGGGAACATGAGCTTGGCCGCCTGCTCGGCGCTCATGTACTCCACGGCAAAGGCCCCGGCCGGGGCCAGGGCCAGTGCGGCGGCTGTGGGGGCCAGCAGCACGCGCATGTTTAAAAACTCCAGCCCAGGCCCAGGTCGAAGCGGTCCATGGATTTATCTTGCTTGAAGCGCTGGATGTCGGCCTTGAGCACCACGCCGGAGCCGATGTCGAAGTTGGCGCCGGCGGTGAGCACGCGCTCGGCCGGCAGCCCGTTGGGCGCCCCCGCCGGGCCCAGGCCCTGGGCGTAGCGGCGGCCGGTGTTGAAGCGCTCGGCCCGCACGAAGGGTTTCAGGGCGTAGCGGCCGCTCTCCCACAGCTTGTAGGCGGCCTGCACGTAGCCGCCGTCAAAGCGGGCGGGGATGGGCGCGGCGGCGCCGGCAAAGCCGAACTCGGTGTTGAGCGCGGCGCTGTTGCTGATGCTGCCGCGCGCGTAGACGGCGGCCAGGTCCCAGCGGCCAGGCGTCCAGCGGGTGTGCACATCCCACAGCGTCACGCGCGACTTGTTGAGCGTCTGCGCCTGCGAGGCACCGCCGCTGAACACGCCGCCGCCCACCAGCAGCCCCGGGACGCCGCGCCAGTTGAGGGCGCCGAACAGCGAGAGGTCGCGGCCGCGGGCCTGCGCCATTTCCTGGTGGATGGTGCCCAGGGGCGACTCGCGCCCTTCTTCCGTGCTCCAGCCGCTGATGTTGAAACCGGTGGACACGCCCGCCTGCACCGTCAGCCCGTTGTCGAAGCTGCCCACGGCTTGGATGCCGCCCTCGCGCCAGGTGCTGGGGATGATGGCCGTCTCCACGAAGTTGCGCTCCACGCCGTAGTAGGCGGTGGGCTCGTGGTTCTCGTTGAGCAGGCCCATGGGGATGAGGAACAGGCCCGCGCGGCCGGCCCAGGTGTCGGTGAACTGGTGCTCCACGTAGGCCTGCTCCAGCGCGACTTCGCCCACGTCGTCGGCGGAGGACACGGCGTGCTCCACCTCCAGCTCCGTCACGACCTTGGTCTTGTCGTCGAAGCGGTGCTGGATGCCGATGACGGCGCGGCGCAGGTCGGCTTCCGTCTTCTTGGCGTCGTTCTTGTAGCGGTTGTAGTTGACCTCGCCGTAGCCGGTGATGACGGTGGCGGGCTCGCCCGCGGCCGGTGCGGCGGCGGCGTAGCCGGCCGGGGCCGCGGCGGGCACGGCCGCGGGTGCAGCCGCCGGGGCCGGTGCGGCGGCGGTGGCGCGCTGTTGCTGCTGCAGCGTGGCCAGCTCGGCCTTGACGGCGGCCAGCTCGCTGGCGAGCTGGTCCAGGCGCTTCATCAGCGCGCTTTCACCGGCGCTTTGGGCGTGGGCCAGGCCGCAGCAGAGCAGCAGCGCGGCCGCGAGCGGGCGCAGGACGAAACGGGTATCGGCTTTCATGGCGGGCTTTCTTCTCGGAGGCGGGATTCGGCAGGCGGGCGTCGGTGGGGCGCGGGCTTCAGCGCGCGGCGTAGCCGTCGGTGAGCGTGTTCAGGAAGGCGATGAGGTCCGTGATCTCGGCCTCGGTGAGCGCGGGGGCGGCGCCTTCCTGGCGGTTGTAGGGCGCCTCGGTGCGGTTGACGTTGCGCCGGTACTGCGCGGGCAGGTCGTCGAACTTCAGCACGCTGCCGTCGGCCTGCGTGTACCAGCGCGCGGGGTTGGTGTCGCGGGTGACGTAGAAGGAAAGCGCCTCGCGCAGGTCCGTGAAGCGGCCGTTGTGGAAGAAGCTGCCGCGCAGCGCCACGTTGCGCAGCGAGGGCACCTTGAAGGCGCCGCAGAGGTCGGCGCGGTCCTTGTAGGCGTCCAGCGCGCACAGGCCCAGGTCGTAGAAGCCGGCGTCGTCCTGGACGGGCTTGAGCTTGGGGTTGCGCGGCACGCCCAGGGCGTCGTAGCTGAAGTCGGTGAACAGCGGGTGCGAGCCGTCGGCGGCCTTGGCCGAGGGGTGGCAGGCGGCGCAGTTGCCCTTGGCGGGCGAGTTGAACAGCACCAGGCCGCGCTGCTCGGCGGCGCTGAGCGTGGTCTTGCCGCGCAGGACCTCGTCGTACTTGCTGGTGAAGGGAGCGAAGGCGGCATCCTCCTGCTCGAAGGCCTGCAGCGCGGTCTTGATGGCCTCGTAGGCGTCATTGGGGCGGTTGAAGATGTCGCTGCCGAAGACCTGGCGGAACTGCGCGGCGTAGTCGGTGGCGGCCAGCTTGGTGACGACGGTGGCCTTGTCGGGGTTGGCCATCTCGGCCGGGTTGAGGAAGGGGCCGCCGGCCTGGTCGGCCAGCGAGGCGGCACGGCCGTCCCAGAAGAAGCCGCCCGTGGGCGTGCCGTCCTTGGCGAAGTAGAAGGCGGTGTTGAATTTCAGGTAGCGGATGGAGGGCGAGCTGCGCCCGCCCTGCCCGGCCGTGAGCACCGTGCCGCCGGGCTGGCCCGCGTCGTGGTTGGGCGCGCCGTGGCCGAAAGCCGGATCGTGGCAGCTCTGGCAGGACTGTGCCCGCGAGGCCGACAGCGTCTTGTCCACGAAGATCTTGGCGCCCAGCGCCGCCTGCGGCGACAGCGCCGTGGCGGTTTCCGTGGGCGCGGCGCCCGCCGCATCGCTGCTCCCGCTGGAGCCGCCTCCGCCGCAACCCGCCAGCGCCGCCACCAAAGCTGCCGCCAGCGCCGCGACCGTCTGTTTTATGAATTTCGACTGCATCACCGGCCTTTTTCGGACGCCCCTCGCGTCCTCATGAAGCCAAATGATAAAGATTCTCAATTCGAGTCAGCCAGCCCTCGTGGTACGGTTACGACACGGCATTTGATGCAGCGCAATAAAAAACCGCCTTGCGGCGGCTTTTTGTGTCGGGGTGCACAAAGCGGTCAACAGGCGCGCGGCGCGCCCTTTTAGCGGGCTCCCGGCTCAGCCCAGCACGCGCATGGACAGGTCCACGGCGCGCACGTCCTTGGTGAGCTTGCCGCTGGAGATGCGGTCCACGCCGGTGGCGGCGATGCGGCGGATGGACGCCAGGTCCACGCCGCCGGAGACCTCCAGCACGGCGCGGCCGGCGGTGAGCGCGACGGCCTTTTCCATGTCCTCGAAGCTGAAGTCGTCCAGCAGCACGTTCTTCGCGCCGGCGTCCAGCGCCTGCTGCAGCTCGTCCAGGCTTTCCACTTCGATCTGGATGTCCACGCCCGCGTTCAGGGCGAAGGCGGCCTCCAGCGCGGGGCGTATGCCGCCGGCGGCAGCGATGTGGTTTTCCTTGATCAGGATGCCGTCCCACAGCGCCATGCGCTGGTTGTGGCCGCCGCCCACGCGCACGGCGTACTTCTGCGCCTGGCGCAGCCCGGGCAGGGTCTTGCGCGTGTCCAGCACCTTGCAGCCGTTCGGGTTGGGCGAGAGGCCCTGGATGGCGTCCACGTACTCGCGCGTGAGCGTGGCCACGGCCGAGAGCATTTGCAGGAAGTTCAGCGCCGGGCGCTCGGCCGAGAGCTGGGCGCGGGCGTCGGCTTCGATGCGCACCAGCACCGTGCCGGGCTCGACGCGGTCGCCCTCCTGCACGGCCCAGGCCAGGCGGGCGTCGGGGTCCAGCGCGTGGAAGCAGGCGTCGAACCAGGCACGCCCGGCGATGACGGCCGCCTCCTTGGCCACCACCTGCGCCGTGACGCAGCGCCCGGCCGGGACGAGCTGCGCCGTCCAGTCGCAGCGGCCGATGTCCTCCATCAGCGCATCGCGCACGTTGCGCGCCAGCGCCGCGTCCAGGGTCTCGTTGCTCTCGAACATGTCTTCAAACGGTCGGAAAGGAAAACACGCCAGTGTCGCAGCTTCGCGCCGCGCCGCCGACCGGGACGAGCACCGGCCAGGCGCCATCCACCCTCTTCAGCCGCCCAAGCCCCCGCCCAGCCGCTCCTTGAGCCAGTCCACCAGGCACTGCACCGCCCGCGGCACCTGGGGCGAATAAGGCCGCAGCGCGTAGATGGTGGCGCCGAACACGCCCACGGGTTTCCAGTCCGGCAGCAACTCCACGAGCTGCCCGCAGCGCAGCGCGGCGGTGCAGGAAAAGTCCGGCAGCAGCGCGATGCCCAGGCCGCCCAGCGCCGCCTCGCGCAGCAGCTCGCTGTTGTTGGCCTTGAAGGGGCCGCCCACCGCCACGCTCACCCGCTCAGCGGCGCGCTTGCGCGGCGCGGCGGGCTCGAAGTCCCAGCGCTGCCCCGCGCCGCCGCGCAGGTAGGCCAGGCACTGGTGCCCGGCCAGCACCGAGGGGTGCTGCGGCTCGCCGTGGCGGTCCACGTACCCGGGGCTGGCCACCAGGTGCGAGCGCGTTGGGCACAGCGGCCAGGCCACGTGCGTCTGCGGCGGCGCGTCGGTGTGGCGGATGGCGAGATCGAACCCCTCCTGCGGCAGGTTGACGAGGCGGTCGCTCAGCTCCAGCTCCAGCCGGATGTCAGGGTACTGCAGCAGGAAGGGCGGCAGCAGCGGCGCGACCACCTGCCGCCCAAAGGCCACCGGCGCGCTCACGCGCACCAGGCCGCGCGGGGCGCCCACCAGGTCGCGCACGCCGTTGAAGCCCTGCTCGATGCGGGTGAACGACTCCTGCACCTCCTCCACCAGTTGCTGGCCGGCCTCGGTCAGCGCCACCGAGCGTGGGCCGCGGCGCACCAGCGGCACACCGGCGGCGCGCTCCAGCTCGCTGATGCGGGCGCTGGCCGACGCCTTGGAGATGCCCAGCCGCCGGGCCGCCTGGGTGTAGCTGCGCGTGTCGGCCAGGACGGTCAAAAGGTGCAGATCGGCCAGCACCGGGGCCATCAATCGTTCGCTCACGTGCCCTGCGCTCCCTCTGTGAATGGCATTCATCGTTCAGATTTCTGAACAATGCGGTCAGCAGTTGGCGATTGTGGCGGGGGCCTGCGCTTCCTAGACTTCTGGCCTTTCCTGACCAACGAAGAGACAAGCTCATGGGCGCTTCCGACTCCCTGCAACAAGCCCCCCTGGCCACCGCCGCCACCGTGGGCCACTGGATAGGCGGGCGCGCCGTCACCGAGGGCGCGCGCACGCAGGACGTGTTCAACCCCGCCACCGGCGCGGTGGCGCGCCAGGTGCTGCTGGGCGGCGCCGATGAAGTCGCCGCCGCCGTGGCCGCCGCCCAGGCCGCGGCGCCCGCCTGGGCCGACACCCCGCCGCTGCGCCGCGCGCGCGTGCTCAACAAGTTCCTGGCGCTCATGAACGAGCACCGCGACACGCTGGCCGCGCTGATCACGGCCGAGCACGGCAAGGTGTTCACCGACGCGCAGGGCGAGGTGACGCGCGGCATCGAGATCGTGGAGTTCGCCTGCGGCATTCCGCAGCTGCTCAAGGGCGACTTCAGCGACCAGGCCTCCACCGGCATCGACAACTGGACGCTGCGCCAGCCGCTGGGCGTGGTGGCGGGCATCACGCCCTTCAACTTCCCGTGCATGGTGCCGTGCTGGATGTTCCCGGTGGCGCTGGCCTGCGGCAACGCCTTCATCCTCAAGCCCAGCGAGCGCGATCCCTCGCCTTCGCTCTTCATGGCCGAGCTGCTGAAACAGGCCGGGCTGCCGGACGGCGTGTTCAGCGTCGTGCAGGGCGGCAAGGAGGCGGTGGACGCCCTGCTCGTCCACCCCGACGTCAAGGCCGTGAGCTTCGTGGGCAGCACGCCCATCGCCCAGTACATCTACGAGACCGGCGCCCACCACGGCAAGCGCGTGCAGGCGCTGGGCGGGGCCAAGAACCACCTGGTGGTGATGCCCGACGCCGATCTGGAGCAGGCGGTGGACGCCCTGATCGGCGCGGCCTACGGCTCGGCCGGCGAGCGCTGCATGGCCATCTCGGTGGCGGTGCTGGTGGGCGACGTAGCCGACAGGATCATCCCGAAGCTGGCCGAGCGCGCCCGCGCGCTCAAGGTCAAGAACGGCATGGAGCTGGACGCGGAGATGGGCCCCATCGTCACGCGCCAGGCGCTGCAGCGCATCGAGGGCTTCATTGCCGAGGGCGTGGCCGAGGGCGCGACGCTGGTGGTGGACGGGCGCAACTTCAGCGTGCCCGGCCACGAGGGCGGCTTCTTCACGGGCGGCACGCTGTTCGACCACGTGACGCCGCAGATGCGCATCTACAAGGAAGAGATCTTTGGCCCGGTGCTGTCCTGCGTGCGGGTGAAGGACTTCGCCGAGGCCGTGAGCCTGGTCAACGCGCACGAGTTCGGCAACGGCGTGTCCTGCTACACCAGCGACGGCAACGTGGCGCGCGAGTTCGGCCGGCGCATCGAGGTGGGCATGGTGGGCATCAACGTGCCCATTCCCGTGCCCATGGCCTGGCAGGGCTTCGGCGGCTGGAAAAAGAGCCTCTTCGGCGACATGCACGCCTACGGCGAGGAAGGCGTGCGCTTCTACACGCGGCAGAAATCCATCATGCAGCGCTGGCCGGCCAGCATTGGCAAGGGCGCGGAATTCGTGATGCCGACGTCGAAGTAATCTCCGGCCGGAATCAGACCGGCACCCCATCACCCAGGAGGCCGAGGCCTCCTTTTTTCATGGCTGCCATTTTCCCATGGCAACGTGAAAATACACCCCAATACCTCCGGCAAATCACTCAATAAAAACAAGGCCGGACGCCCTTGAATCAAATCCCGAATTATCAATTCCCGGCATTCAATGCTTCAACGGGAAACCCGGACCGGGCCGGCACGCCGCATACCGCCGGCATCACAAAGTCCAGAACCGCGGCGCCCTGGGGTGGTCCGCCAGGGGAGACACCCCACCCCGCAGGTTGCTTGAACAACCAAAACCCTAGCGATGCATACCCATGCCATTGGGCATATTTCCAGGCCATTTAATCCGAGGGGAGAAACGTGGTTCCACCAGGCCACGACACAATCACGTGACATTCCAGCGGCACTACTCCAGAAACTGTTACCAGGCAGTGACTTATTCACGGCTTTATTAACAGCAACCGTCCTGGAGAAATGAGATGAGCGGAAAACTTCTTCGGCAAGGTGCCCTGACCCTGGCGGCGCTGGCGGGTATGGCCTTGAATAGCGCGCAGGCCGCCGCGGTGCATTTCGATGTCGTGGGAACGGGCTTTGCGCTGGCGCAGGGCAATACCTACGGCACGGACGCCAACAACAGCCCCAATCACCTGTTGGGCGTGACCTTCTCGGCCACGGCGCCCAACCTGCACCAGATCGAAAACCTCGCCGTGGGCCAGTCCTATTCCTTCCAGTTCGGCACGGTGGCGCTGCACGAGGAGGGCAACAACGGCAGCAACGTCAACAACGGTGCCGCCGCCATCACGGAGGCGGAACGCACGCAGTTGGGCGTGAGCGCGCTCTTCAAGTTCCTGGAGCCCGTCAACAGCCCCGACCTCAGCATCTCCGCCGTCGTCACGGCCGTGCTGGGCAACCTGGTGGACTCCGCGGTGGACTTCTCCATCGATTGGGCCGACACCACCGTGAGCTTCGGCAACGGCGGCCAGTTCAGCCTGTCGCTGGACGACCTGAGCTTCAACCGCAACCACATGGCCATAGACCAGTGGGCCACGATCACGCTGCTCAGCGCCCCCATCGTGCCCAGCCCGCCCAACAACGGCGGCACGGGCGGCCACGCGGTGCCCGAGCCGGGCTCGCTGGCGCTGGCGGGCCTGGGGCTGGGCGTGGCCGGGTTCATCGGCCGGCGCCGCAAGCAGCAGCAGGGTTGAGCCCACCCAAGGGCCGCGCCTCGGGCGCGGCCTGAGGCGGCCTCAACGCCCTTGGCGCAGCGCCTCCAGGCTGCGCGGGGCCACGCCCAGGTCGCGCCAGGCCTCGGGGTGGCAACTGAAGACCAGGATCTGGTGCCGCGTGGCCGCGTCGAACAGGATGCGCTTCATGGCCGACAGCCGCGCCGCGTCGCTGTGCACCAGCGCGTCGTCCAGCAGGATCAGCGTCGGCCGCCCCGCCTCCTTGAGCAGGTCGGCGTAGGCCAGGCGGCTGATCAGGCCCATCTGCTCGCGGGCGCCGAAGCTCAACTGCTCGAAGGCGCCCTCGCCGTCGGCCTGGCTGACGCCCTCGCGGCGCAGCGGGCCGGGCATGAGCAGATCGTCCAGCTCCACGCTGGCGTGCGGGAACAGCAGGCCCAGGTAGCGGTTGAGGTGCTTCTGCAGCGGCGCCTGCAGCCGCTGCGTCAGCGCCCGGCGCTTTTCGTTGAGCAGGCCCAGCAGCAGGTCCAGCGCCTGGGCGCGGCGCTGCAGCTCGGCGGCGTGGCGCTGGGCGCGCTCCAGCGCGGCGCGCTGGTTGGCGAGGCTGTCCTCCAGCCCTTGGGCGCCGGCTTCGTCCAGCCGGGTCTGCAGGTCGCGCCGCTCGTCGCGGCGCTGCTGGTAGGCGCGGTGGGCCAGCTCGGCGCTTTGCTTGAGGCGCTGCACGTCCTGCTGCAGCAGCTCCGGCCGCGCGGCGTCGATGTCGGCCTGCTTCGCCTTCAGCAGCGTCTGCAGGTCGTCGCGCTGGCGCAGCAGCGCCACGCGCTCGGCTTGGGCGCGCTCCAGGGCCACGCGCTGCTCGTCCGAGGCCAGCGCCGCCTGCAGCGCCTCGTGCTCGCGGCGGGCGTGTTCCACATTCGCCTGCGCCTGCTCCAGCTCGGATTGCGCCTGCTGCGCCGCCTGGCCGGCCTGTTCCCATTGCCGCGAGGCGTCCTTCAGCGACTGCTCGGCCTGCGCCGGCGCGGGTAAGGCGTCGTCGCCCGGCTCGGCCGGCGGCAAGGTTTCGATCTGCTGCACCGACGCGGCCAGGCGGATTTGCAGGTCGTCAGCTTCAGCCTGCAGCGCCGGCACGCCCTGCGGGGCGAGCTGGGCCAGCAGGGCCTGGCGCGTGTCGATCTGGCCCGCGAGCACGCGCTGGCGCTCGTGCCGGGCCTCGGCATCGGCCAGTGAAGCCACGCCCAAGCGGCGCAGCAGCGATTGCAGCGCCGCGCCGGCCTCCTTCAGTTGCGCGGCCAGGCGCTGCAAATCCGCACCGCCGGGCGTGACCGTCACCTGTCCTACGCCCGGCAGCTCCAGCACCGCGGGCTGCAGCAGCAGCCGCCCGCCCTGGCCCGCCAAGGGCTGGCCGTCCAGGCGCGGCGCGGTGGCGGCGCCAGTGCCGGCGTGGTTGAAGCTCCATTGCAACTGCGTGGCGGCGGCCTCGCGGCGCAATTCCAACTCGCGCAGGCGCTGCTCGGCCGCGCGCAGGGTTTTCAGGTGCGCCGTGTCCAGGGCCACGCGCTGGGCTTCCTCGCGCAGCCTGGCCAGCTCCACGCCATGGGCCTGGGCCTCGGCCAGGGCGGACTCCAGCGCGCGCACGTGCTGCGCCGCGGCCGCGTGCTCGCGCTGCAGCGAGGCACGCCACTGCTGCGCGTGCACCCGCTCCCGCAGTGCCTGCGCGGCCTGCCGTGCCTGGTCGGCCTGCGACTCGCGCGCGCGGGCCGGCGCCAGCCGCTGCGCGGCCGCCTCGCGGGCCTGCTGCGCGGCCTCCAGCGCGGCCTGGCGCTGCGAAAGCGAGCGCTGCTGCTGCGCGTGGGCATCGAGCTGCTGCTGAAGCAGGTCGATCTGGCGCTGCAGCGGCGCGAGCTGCTCGCGCTGGCGCTGGAGCTGCTCGGCCGCGGCGTGCAGGCCGTCGAGCTGCGCTTGGGCCGCCTCGCGCTGCGCCTGCAGCGGCTCCCAGGGGCGCTCGGCCTCGTCCAGCGCGATCTCGGCTTGCACCTGACCCAGCCGGTCCACCTGCTCGCGGTACTGCGCCAGGCGCTGCTGCGTCTGCTGCAGCCCGGCCTGGAGCTCATCCCGCAGCGCCAGCGCCTCGGCGTAGGCGCCGCGGGGCTCGCCCTTCTTCTCGGTGAGCAGCGCGTTGCGCTCCTCGCGCACGCGCTCCAGCACGTCGTCGCCCGCGGTGCTGGCGACCTCGCCCAAGGAGCCCTGCAGCGCCGTGCGCAGGTGGTCGGTGGCGTGCTGCACCTCGGCGCGGATGTGGTGGCTGCCGCCCTGCTCTATCCACAGCAGGCCCGGAATGCCCCAGTGCTCCGGCTTGCTCTCGCCGCGCGTGGCCAGTTGAAAGCCCAGCAACTCGCACAGGCGGGCTTCGGCGTCGTCGTTCTCCAGCGCCTGCGCGTCCACCTGCAGCCGGCAGCGCTTGCGCTGCAGGAACTGCTTATGCAGCCGCCAGCGGCTGCCCGCGGCGTCGAACTCCAGCTCCACGCTTGGGCTGGCGGCGCCGTCGCCCCAGGGCTGCAAGTCCTTGACGCTGCTGGAGCGGTAACGCTCGAAGAAGGCCGCGCGTATGGCACGGACGATGGTGCTCTTGCCGCTCTCGTTGGGGCCGGTGATGAGGTTCAGGCCCGGGTCCAGTTGGGCCAGCTCCAACGGCTGGCGGAACTGCTTGAACTGCTCGATGCGCAGGCGCTGCAGCTTCATGCCCGCTCTCCTTGCGCCTGCTGGCGCTCGCGCAGCAGCCCGGCCAGCACGGCCAGGGCTTCGCGGGCCACCTCGTCGCCCTCCTGGCGCGCGCGCAGCGTGCCCAGCACTTCACCCAGGTAGCCGTCGGCGCGCAGGGCCTCCACGTCCTCCTCGGTGGGCGCGAGCTGCAGCGCCTCGCGGTCGAGCAACAGGCAGCGCAGCCGCCCCTGGGCCTGGCCCAACAGCGTTTCCAGCCGCTCGTGGGCGGCCAGGTCCAGCCGGCCCGCGAGCGTGAGCGAGAGCACGTCGCGCGCGTCCAGCGCGGCCAGCAGCTCGCCCAAGCGGTCCACGTCGCCGGGCAGCGACAGCGTTTCGCTGCGCTCGTGCCAGCGGTGGCCGGCCACGGCGTGCGGCGTGACCTGCGGCGGCGCGCCCGGCGCCGTGAGGTCCACCTCCAGCACATGCCCAGGCGCGTTGCCCTTGAACCTGTCGGGCTCGGGCGTGCCGCTGTACCAGGTGCGCTCGTCGATCTGCTTCATGCCGTGCCAGTCGCCCAGGGCCAGGTAGTCCAGGCGGGCGCGGCGGGCGCGATCGGGGGCGATGGGGTTGAGCGAATCCACCTCCTCGGCCAGCAGCCCCTGCACGCTGCCGTGGGCCAGGCCCACGCGCAGCAGGCCTGCGGGTGTTTCCTGCGTGTCGAAGAACCCGGTGAGGTCGGTGTGCGTGTGGCGCTGGGTGAGCGACGCGCCCAGCACGGCCAGGCCGATGTCGGCGAACACCTGCACGCCCGGCCGCTCCAGCACGTGGGCATTGGGCGGGATGCAGTTGAAGCGCCGCGCGCGCGTCCACACGCTTTCGGCCAGCGCCGCGTCGTGGTTGCCGGGGATGAGGACCCAGGGCCCGGCAAAAGCTTCCAGCGCGTTGAAGAGGCGGCGCAGCGTGCGCTCGGAAACGGTCTGCGTGTCGAACACGTCGCCGGCCACCAGCACCGCGTCCACGCCGCGCTCGCGCGCCAGCGCGGCGATGCGCTCCACGGCCAGGAAGCGCGCCTCGGCCAGCGGGATGGCGTCCTGGGGATCGAAGCGGCCGTATTGCCGGCCGATCTGCCAGTCGGCGGTGTGCAGGAATCGGGTCATGTCGGGGGAAGCTGCTGGCTTGAAGCCCGCCGCGACGTGCGGGCGGGCGGGAATGAGGGGCGGGATTGTCAGGCGGCGCCGTACTGGCCGGCGGCGTCCTTCAGGCGCTGGGCCACCAGCGCGGCCAGGCTGGCGGGCTTGAGCACGCGCACCTGCTCGCCGTGGCGCAGCACGTCCATGGCCAGCTCCGTGGCCTCGGCGTAGGGCAGGCGCAGCGTCAGCGCGCCGTCGCTGTCCACGGTGGCCTCCTGCGCCGGGTGCCACTGCTCGTGCGCCACCCACTGCGCGGCCTCCGGCGTGAAGCGCAGCGTCGCCCACTGCAGCTTGCCGCCGGTGAAGATGCCGTAGCCGGCGTCGAACTCGGCCTCCACGGTCTTCAGGCCCACGTCGCGCGCGCGCTGCTCCAGCGGCTGCACGGCGCGCACGGCGTCCAGCGCGAAGCGGCGCAGCCTCTCGCTGCCGTGGCACCAGCCGTCCAGGTACCAGGTGCTGCGGTAGTGCACCAGGCGCTGCGGCGAGACCACGCGCTCGGTCTCCTCCTGGCGGCTGCGCACCCAGTAGCTCATCTGCACGCGCTGGCGCCGCGTGAGCGCGCTGCCGATGATCTCGAAGTGCCGCGGCGCCACCGGGCGCCGCGCGGGGCTGGCGATCTTCACGCGGCGCATGAGCTCGCGCGACTCGTTCTCGCTGGGGCCCAGCATGCCGTGCAGCCGTTCCAGCAGCGGCTGCAGGTGGCGCGCGAGCACGCCGCCCTCGTCCAGCCCCTTGATGAGCTGGTGCATGGTCAGCAGCGCGTGGATCTCGCCTTCGCTGAACCACAGCCCCGGCAGCTCGTGCGCCGTGTCGCCGCCCTGATGCGCGGCGGTGCCGTTGCCGGTGCCGGTGCCCGCGGGCGGGGCGAAGCGGTAGCCGTTGCAGCCGCGGTCGTAGACGATGGGCGCGTTCATGCGCTCGCGCAGGTACTCCAGGTCGCGCTTGAGCGTGGCGCGCGAGACGCCCAGCTCCGCCATCAGCTCCGCGAAGCTGACGCAGCCGTCGCCCAAGCGGCTGCGGATGAGCATCTCGATCTTGTAGAAGCGTTCAGTACGGTCCACAGACTCCCTCCAGAAGGCACATCGTACAAAACGTAACAGTGCCCGGCCGCCGTGCCGGAACGGGGCGGCTGTTGAGAAGTCCGATTATCCCTGCGGGCTTATCCACAGGCTCATCTGGTGAGCCGCATCAAGCGCATACTGTATGAATCCACAGGATCCGAACAGTGTTATCCAGGAGCCGCGACATGACCCAGGGGAGGCTTGAATTCGACGCGCCGGTGCAGGACCCGATCGGCTTCGACATCGGCTGGGAGCATGCGCGCCACGCGATCACGCCGCCGCAGGCCTGGCTTGGGCCGGGCAGCGCGCTGCGCCAGGGCTGGGAGGCGGGCCAGGCCCGCTTTGGCCGGCGCACGCGCGCGGCCACGCCCGCGGTGCGCGACTGGCTGCAGTTGCGGTTGCGCGCCTGGGAAGGCGGGCGCGAGTTCGAGGCGCTGCAGGTCACGCCGCTTTTCCTGCGGCAGATCGACGTTGGGCACTGCCCCATCACCCGGGAGCCGCTGACGCAGTCGCTGGACCGGCCCACCGATGCCTGCGTCGACCGCGTCTTCGACGCCGCGGGCTACGCCGCCGGCAACCTGGCCGTGATGAGCCGCGCCGCCAACCTCGCCAAGGGCTCGCGGGACCTGGCCGGCGTGCAGGCACAGCTGCAGCGCATGGCGCGCGGCGGCCTGGCCACGCTGGACGGGCTGAGCGCCGCGCAGTGGGAGCGCGTGGGCGCCCTGGTCTCCTTCGTCACGCCGCTGGCGCACGAGGCGGCGGCGCGCCAGCCGCTGCTCGTGCTGCCCCCGCCGCGGCTGCGCCTGCTCAACCCCGTGCAGGGGCTGCAGGCGATGCTGACGCTGCAACTGGCGCAGCCGCAGTGGTCGCAGCGCCTCTCGTGCATCGAGGCGCTGTTCGACGCCATGGGCCTGCGCCAGGACTACAACCTCTTCATCCACACCCTGATTCCCCGGCTGCTGGCGGCCCAAGTGCGCGGCGACCCGCTGCGCACCCGTTGGGCGCTGGAAGACGCCTGGGCCCACGAGGCGCTGAACCGCCGCTGGCAGCGCCTGGCCCTGCGCCTGGACGCCGACGCGGCCGAGACGCTGATCGGCCGCATGGTCGCCCGCGGCCTGGCGCCGCAGGGCGGCGTGCTGGCCCACGCGAGCAGCGAGCAGGCCACCGAGGGCTGGGCCCTGGACCGCCAGGGTTTCACCAGACAGCCCCCGCGCCGGCGCGCGGCGCAGCGGGCGGCCGGGCGCTGACGGACAGAGGCCCCGAGGCACTAGGAAACCGGGTGGCTGCCCGGCAGGATTCACAAAGCCATCACACCCCTCGGGGAATTGCTGCGCACAGTTCCCTGCACGGCCATGGATTACCCGCGCGCGGTTCGCGCGGACGTCGGCCGCAGATGGACATGGACCACGACAAGCCGGCACCCGCGCCTTCGCCCAGCACCACCGACGACCCTGCGCGCGAGCCCAGCCGCCGCGCCATGCTGCGCCGCAGCCTGGGGGCGGCCGCGCCGGTGGTGCTCACGCTCTCCAGCGCCCCGGTGGCGGCGGGCCAGTGCATCACGGCCTCCGGCTTCGTCTCCGCCGCCGCCTTCCACAGCCGCCCGGCCCAACTGGGCGTGCTGCCCTGCGACGGCCTCTCGCCGGCCGAGTGGGCGCACCGCGCGCCCTACTGGCCCAGCGACGTCAAGACCAACACCCGCTTCCACAAGGCGTTCGGCGCCAAGACGCTCACGCCGGGCTTTCCCGAGAGCACCACGCTGCTGGAGGTGCTGCAGTCGCCCATGACGCTGGAAGCCCACATCACCGCCGCGCTGCTCAACGCCTACCGCGGCGGCATGGAGCGCCCCTTCGACACGCCGACGGCCGTGCTGCTCATCTGGGACAACATCCGCGCCAACGGCGGCTTCTACAAGACCGGCGACCCGAGCTCCCAGGCGCCGGCCATGACGCCAGGCGGCACGCTGCAGTGGATCGCCATGAGCTGGGAGCTATAGCCAACCCCTGCCGCAGCGGGCGCACTTCACGTGCGCCGTGCACACCCTCCCTGCTGGATCAAGTGAGCGGGCGCGGCGCGCCCTTACACTTTCGCCACGAGCGACCATTGGAAAAAGGGATGGACATGCATGAGGACAGCAGCGGATTGAGCGCGGCGCAGGACGGCACGCCCGCCGCCCACCGCCTGGCGCGCCGCCGCATGCTGCGCCGCAGTTTGGGCGTGGCCGCGCCGGTGGTGTTGACGCTGGCCAGCGCGCCGGTGGCCGCCGGGAGCTGCGTGTCGGCATCGAGCTTCGTCTCGGCCGCCACCTTCGCCAGCCGCGCCCCCAAGGGCGTGAGCGCCATCAGTTGCTCCGGCCAGTCGCCCGCGAGCTGGGCCGCCTCCCACGCCTGGCCCGCCGGCGTGGACCGCAACACCGCCACCTTCGCCGAAAAGCTGGGCGAGCCGCCGCTGGCGGCCTTCCCGTCCACGGCCACGCTGCTGGACGTGCTGCAGCAGCCCAGCACCCTGGAGGCCCACATCGCCGCCGTGTGGCTCAGCGCCTACGCCGGCACGCTGGCGCCGCCCTTCGAGGACGGCGACGCCGTGCGGGCCCTGTGGTCCAACATCCGCGGCAACGGCGGCTTCTTCAGGCCTGACAACGCCGAGCTGCGGGCGCTCACCGAGCAGGGCACGCTGCAGTGGCTGGCCATGACCTGGCAGTAAACGCCCGCGCGCCCGCAGACCTCCGCATCCGCACACGTCCGCACATCCCCTGCGCACGCCAGACGCCCACCGCATGGAGCCGCGCTACGCCGTGCCCGCGGGCACGCTGCACTGGCGCCGCTGGGACGGCGAGGAGGAGATGGCCGTCTTCGACGCCGCCTCCGGCAGCACGCACCTGCTCTCGGCCGCCGCCGCCGAGGTGCTGCTGGCGCTGATGGACAGCCCCGAGCCCCTGGACGCCCCCGCCCTGGCCCAACTTCTCCTGCCCGGCGAGGACGGCGCCGCGCCGCTGCCCGCCGACGTGCACGCCCTGCACACCGTGCTGCTGGACCTGGCCTGGCTGGGCCTGGTGCGCGGCCAGGACACCCCATGAGGCCGGGCGCATGAAGGTGGGCGCGCTGGAGCCGCGCGCCCTGCGCCGGCGGCTGCGCGGACCGGGGCTGCGGCTGCGCACGGGGCCGGTGGTCAGCTGCATACGCTCGCCGCTGGAGGCGGTGGCGCGCGGCATCGCGCTGCACTACGCCGCGCACCCGCTGGAGCCGGACGAGGCCTTCGCCGACTTCCACGTCAGCGTGGAGCGGCCCGTGGGGCTGCGGCGCTGGTGGCGGCCGCAGGTGCTGTTCAAGCTCGACGGCGAATCGCCCTTCACCCCGCTGCCCGGCGACCAGGGCTTTCCCATCCTGGAGTGGGGCCTGAACTGGTGCATCACGGGGCAGTACCACCGCTTTCTCACGCTGCATGCGGCCGTGCTGGAGCGCGGCGGGCGTGCCCTGGTGCTGCCCGCGCCGTCGGGCTCCGGCAAGAGCACGCTGTGTGCGGCGCTGGCGCTGAGCGGCTGGCGGCTGCTGTCGGACGAGCTGACGCTCATCGACCCCGCCACGGGGCTGATCCACCCGCTGCCGCGCCCGGTGAGCCTCAAGAACGAGTCCATAGACGCGGTGCGCCGCTTCTCGGCCGCGGCGCGCTTTGGCCAGGCCGTGCGCGAGACGAGCAAGGGCACGGTGGCGCACATGTGCCCGCCGCTGGAGGGCGTGCAGCGTGCCGGCGAGCCCGCGCGGCCGGGCTGGATCGTCCTGCCGCGCTTTGCCGCGGGGCAAGGCGCGCAACTGCAGCCGCTGCCCAAGGCGCAGACGCTCATGCGGCTGGTGGAAAACGCCTTCAACTACAACATCCACGGCTTGAACGGCTTCCGGCGCCTGGCCGCGCTGGCCGACGCCAGCGGCTGCCACGCCTTCAGCTACGGCCGGCTGGAGGAGGCGGTGGCCGTGTTCGACGCGCTGGCCGCCGAGCCGGCCGCCACGGCCGGTGCGGAGCCGTGCCCATGAGCGCCCCTGCGCTGTTGCGCCGAAGGGGGCGCTGCGTCGCGCCCGGCGGGACCGCGCGCAGTGCGGGGGTGCACCCGTGAGCCGCCAGCCCGCCGGCGCCATGCCCAGCGGCGAGGCCGCGCCCTCCGCCGC